>RFJM01000194.1 GCA_003694905.1 Caldilineae bacterium | reverse complement strand
GTGAAGTAGAAGCCCCACCCAGGTTGCACCGGTTCGCCGTACAGCCCGGCCAGAGCCGGCTGTAGCAGCAGATAGGCCCGGAGGGCGGGGAATGGCAGCAGACCCACCAGCACGAGGAGCACGGCGGGTAGTCTCGCAGGCAGGTAGCGATAGAACAACGGAGACAGTACAATGCCTGCCAGAAGCAGAAGGATATAGAGGGTCTGGGTACGGAACTCGGCTGTGCGCAGGAGGGCGGGCGTCCACGCCGGTGGCAGCAGAGCCAGCGTTGCAGGGACCGCCAGGCACAGGAGCACCGCGCGCACCGCCAGGGTCAGCGGTAGCCGCCGACTTACGGCCATGAGCCACAAGGTGAGCATCAGCGCCAGCAAAGGATTGAAGAACACCTCGCGGCTCAGAGGGATCTGGCCGCTGCTCACTTCCGGGATGAACTTGACGTACTCGGCCAGATCAATGCCGAGGATGACCAACCCTGCAGCGCGGTGGGGCAGCCAGGCCCCCCAGATCCCCAGGGCCAGACAGGAAAGCCCCAGGACGAGGATAACCGAGCTTGCCCAGGCCGTGACCTGGCCTGCGCTAGGCCTGTGCGTCGGAAGCGTTTCGCTGCGGTTCTGCATGGTGTGTCCGGGTGGGAAAAGTGGTTCCATTGTAACGAATCGGTCAAGGGATCGACAAGAGACGTCTGCGACAAAGGGTGCGTTTCAAAATAGGGGCAGCCGGTGCTCCAGGCTGGTAAGGCCCCCCGGCAAGAGGAGGGCTGTGGAGCGTCCCTGCACCGCGGCCTCGGCCAACGAGACAGGCGGGTGCCGAGATTTCAGGCTCTCGGGCAGGGCTGCATGTGGGATAGGCTTTCCAGCCTGTCCGGATGCCGGCCCACGCAGCACGGCTTGGCAAGCTGAAACAGTGCGTGGTTGTCCGGTTAGCCGTGGCCGCGGCTTTTCCGGGAGAACGCCGCCACCCGCAGCTACCCCCAAATTGAAACACACTCTGGGGTAAGGGTGCGTTCGATCCGAGGTACCGTTCGTCGCCGTCCGTATGGAAACGTCTCCTGCCTTTTCAGGAGAAGTTTGCATCTCACACACAAAGGGTGTACAATACGTTTTGATTGCTGATTCATCGTACCAGTACTTGCCCCGCTACGTGGGGCTTTTTCCATTCTGAACAGTCCGATGTTGTAGCCTGTCATCATTTCATCTCATAGGTGTTCGTTCAGAGGAGCCTGGCACTATGGCTCACAAGCATTTTCCGTTCAGGTTCTCGCCTGCGGGGTTGCGAGGCCTGGAGGCATCGGCCACGCTGGTGATCAACGAAAAAGTCAATGAGATGTGGGCGCAGGGCAAAGAGGTTTATCACCTGGGGTTCGGCGAGTCTCGGTTCCCGGTACATCCCAAGATAGCCGAGGCGTTGCGGCAGCATGCGTATCAGCACAGTTATCTGCCGTCGCAGGGATTGCTGGAAGTGCGGGAACTCGTTGCCGAATTCTATGAGAGCCGGTTCCGGCTGCCCGTGTCGCCCGACCGCATCATTATCGGCCCCGGCAGCAAGGCACTGCTCCATGCCCTGATGCAAGCGCTGGATGGGGAACTCCTGTTACCCACGCCCTCCTGGGTTAGTTACCAGCCCCAGGCCCATCTGGTACACAAAGAGGTCAACTGGATACCCAGTTCGCCGGCTCAAGATTTCGCCCTGACCATTGAAGCCTTGCAAGAGGCCATGGAGCGCTCGGAAAGGGCCTGGGGGAATCCCGAGATCCTGCTGATCAACAGTCCCAACAATCCCACCGGGCGTATGTTCACGGCGGAGTTTCTGCAAGAGCTGGCGGAATTCTGCCGGGAAGAAGGCCTGACGGTGCTGAGCGATGAGATTTACGGGCTGGTGACGCACGGTGTACGCAAGCACTACGCCATGGCCCGCTACTATCCGGAAGGCACGGTGACCCTGGGCGGGTTGAGTAAGCACCTCTCATTGGGGGGATGGCGGTTGGGTGTGGCCATCATGCCGGGCAACAGAGCCGGCGCGCAGTTGCTGAAGGCGGTACGCACCATCGCCAGCGAAACGTGGTCGGCGACGACCGCGCCCGTTCAGTACGCGGCGAAACTGGCCTACGGCGGCGACCCCGACATCGAGGCCTACATCGACGAGTGCGCCCGTATCCACGCCATCCGTACGCGCTATCTCTGGCAAGGCCTGCGTGAACTCGGCATCCGTTGTCCCGAACCCCATGGCGCCTTTTATCTGTTCCCGGATTTCGCGCGCTGGCGGGAGCCCTTGGCCGCTCTGGGCATCAGGACCGACCAGCAGCTGGCCATGCATCTGCTCGACGTGTACCGTCTGGCCACATTGCCCGGTTCCGCGTTTGGTGCTCCCCCCGAACAGCTCACCCTGCGCCTGTCTTCCAGCTATCTCGACATGGAGACCTACGAGCGCTCAGAAGCGGTGCTGGCGGCCTATCGCGCCAATCCCGATCCCGAGAGCTTTATGCGAGAGCATCATCCCAACATGAATGAGGCTTTGTATCGCTTCAGGCTCTTCGTCCAGTCTCTGGAGGAACGGTCGCCCAACGGCAAGGTGCCGGAACTGGTGTTTGAGTGATGAAATGCGCCGGCTCCTGTCGTGCTCGGGCGGAGCGGAGCCGGCGCGTTGCGTCTTGTATATTGTCAGGGCTGTTTGGCCGAGACGCATCCCTCGCAGCCAGATTTAAGGAAACCTGCGAGTTGTGCTAAGATGCCGGGACATTTCTACGGGTATATGAACCCCGGCCTGTCTGGAGCTATACACTGTCGATCATGCCCCCCTTGCGCTCTGCCGTCTTCAACCTGCTCCTGGTTGTCGTCAGCCTGTGTCTCAGCCTGCTCATGGTCGAGGGGGCTGTGCGCGCTTTGCATCTGGCACCTCCGCCCGAGCCACCGGGATGGTTCTGGCGCATACCCGATCCCCAGACGGGCTGGTCGCTCCAGCCGGACAGCGAAGGCCGCTGGTTCAATGCACGTTATGAGTATGATGTGGAGGTGCGGATCAACAGTCAGGGACTGCGCGATGTCGAACGGTCCGGCTATGAGAAGCCCGCCGGTACCTATCGCATCCTTCTCATCGGCGATTCCTTCGTGGAGGGGATTCGAGTACCTCTGGAGCAGACCTTCGCCAAGCAATTGGAGGCAGAACTCAAGCGGGCCTGGACGGATGAGCATGCCGGTCCTGAGGGCGTGAAAAGGCCGGAGGTGGTGAACGCGGGTGTGGGAGGCTGGGGCACGGATCAGGAGCTGCTCTGGTATCGGGCAGAAGGCCGCAAGTACGACCCCGACCTGGTGATACTGGCGTTCTTTCCGGCCAACGATTTCATGAACAACTCGGAGGAATTGGAGTCGAGCAACATGGGCCGGGTGCTGAAGCCCTTTTTCCATCTAGAAGGCGACCAGCTGACGCTGCGGCATTATCCCTATGCACCCGAGTCCAATGAAAAAACCCAGGCTGCCGATGCCAATGCCAGGGCGCCTGCTCCCCTCACCCCGGTTCGGGAATGGCTGCACCGGCACTCGGCGCTCTACCGCTGGCTGGCACCCCGTATCCCTTCAATGGATGTCCGACTGGCCGCAAAGCTGGTTGCCTGGGGCCTGCTGGAGCGGGGGCAGGAAGTAGCCAGGGCCGAACTCGGCCCGGACTACGTGCCGGTGGCCTACGGCGTGTATCATATACCCCCGGCGCCGGCCTGGCAAGACACCTTCCGGCTTACCGAAGCGTTGTTGGACGCTTTCAACCGGGATGTGCAAGACCAGGGAGCGCGTTTGCTCGTGGTCATCCTGCCGTCACGAGAACAAGTGTATGCCGAACAGTGGCAACGGATCCTGGCGCAATATCCGGCCATGCGGGGTCAGAGTTGGGATGTGGAGCAACCCAATCGCCTGTTGCACGGGATGCTGGAGCGGCTTGGCATTCCCTATCTCGATATGTTGCCCCTGTTTAAGGCCCAGGTCGCGGCGGGGGCACCGCCTCTCTATCTGCAGCATGACGGGCACTGGACGGCCGCCGCTGAAGCTCTGGCCGGCAGGTTGGTCGCCGACTTCGTCCGGAAGCAGGTGGACAGGAACTGACGGAATGCCGTTAGGCGCATTGACGTTGGAGTGAGCAGCATGCCGATTATGGCAGTGGTGACCTTGGTAGCAAAAATCTTTGCTGGCCTATTTGTGCTCCTGTTCATCTACCAGGTGATAGTCAGGGTGCTTGCGAAAACTTTACGAAGATACATCGCAGTTCCAGCACCTGCCTTCTTAGGGGTTTTGCTGGATAGCCGTTTCCGCAGAAAGATACAGCCGCCAAGTGACATTGTCCGGCGTAGCGGTATCAAGCAAGGAATGCGTGTAGTTGATCTGGGATGTGGGAGTGGCACTTTTACGCTTGAAATGGCAAAGCACGTGGGGGAAAATGGGGAAGTGTTTGCGATTGATATTCAGCCGAAGATGTTGCAGCAATTAGAAAGCAAACTGCAGAAAGAAGAGAACAGAGCCATAAAGAAGCTAATTAAGGTGATTGAAGGAAGTGCATATAAGATACCGTTAGAAGATGAAAGTATAGATGTGTGTTGTATGATATCTGTGTTGCAAGAGATACCTGACAGAGAAAGGGCATTGTGCGAAGTTAGGCGTATTCTCAAACCAACAGGTGTGCTTGCAGTCACTGAGTTCATAATTGACCCAGATTATCCATTATCAACAACCACTATAAATCTGGCTATGAAAGCAGGGTTTGTTGTAGATGAGATGCTTGGAAATTTTTGGAATTATACGGTGCGTTTTCGCAAAGGGGCTTTGACACAGTAAGGTCAAATTGCGCCTAACACCGGCTGCAGCGGACAGCGGCTACGCCGCTCGCGGAAGCGGGCGCGAAAAGCAAAGGGAGTAACGGGTTGGCCGTGGTGGTTGTGCAGTCACCGCCGCTGCCGCTGAGCCACACGATCAACTGCGGCACCGGTGTTACGCGGGCCAGGGGCGGGCGAGGAAGGCGGTGAGAAGTCGCACCGCGCCCTCCAGATCGTGCATGTCGATCATCTCGCCGGGTGTGTGGATGTAGCGACAGGGCACGGATACGGCGCCGGCCAGCACACCCCCGCGTGCTCGCTGCATCGCCTGGGCATCGGTGGAGCCCAGGGGCAGGACTTCGAGCTGGTAGGGGATCTGCTCAGCCTCGGCCGCTTGTACCAGTGCCTCGCGCACCCGCGGATGGGAGATCAATCCTCGGTCGGCAACCTTGATAGCAGGGCCTGCCCCCAGCCTCACGGCCATCGGCTGCTTGGGGCGCGGCGTGTCACCCGTGGATGTCACGTCCACGGCGATACCGATGTCGGGCTCGATCATGTAGGCCGCGGTCGTCGCTCCCCGCGATCCCACTTCCTCCTGCACCGTGAAGGCAAAGTAGATGTCATGAGGCGAGCTTTCCAGCCGGCGCAGTGTCTCGACCAAGACGGCACAGCCCGCGCGATCGTCCAGGCCGCCGGCCACCACCCGCTCCCCCAGATCGGCGAAAGGCCGGAACAGGGTGGCTACATCGCCCACGCCCACGGGCAACCCCTCTCGCTCGCGTGCGCCCACGTCCACAAACCACTTGCCCATATCGGGGAGCTCTCGGGACAAGATCTCTACTTCGGCACCGCCCTCCAGGCTGATCACGCCCAGGGTGCCGTTGGCAAAACGCACCCGCATGCCCAACAGCGTTTTCAACGGCACCACGCCGATCTGCGAGAAACGCAGCAAACCGCTGTCCTCTACCTGGGTGATGATGAGCCCGATCTCGTCCATGTGTGCAGCCAACATGATGCGGCGGCCCTTGCCGTTGCCGCGGCGCAGGCCAACGAGATTTCCCATGGTGTCGATGCGCACCTCGTCGCAATGGGGTTCGATCCACTCGCGGATCAATTCGCGGACTTCGTCTTCGAAACCCGCGGGGCCAAAAGCATCACAGAGGGGCTGGAGCAGTTCTTTCACGGTCGGTTCCTGAAGATGAGCGCAGGAGGGGAGTTGGTAGGAAGAGGCCAAGGGCAGGGGGCGTCAGAAATCCCTGAGCGCCGCGGGCGACGTTTCTCCGGCGAGGAGGGAGGGAAGATCCGCGAAGGCGGCGCTCAGCAGCCGAATGCCGTTGTGGAAGTCACTCAGGTCGGCCACCGAGACAGGGCCGTGGATGTAGCGGCAGGGCGTGGAAACGATGGCTACGGGGACGCCCTGATAGCGGGCGAAACCGGAGGCATCGGTACCCCCCACGTTGGGGTGTTTGAACTGGTAGGGGATGTTGTGCTTTTGCGCGGTACGCAAGAGATGCCGGAGAAGCGGAGGGTGCACGATCCACGATCGGTCGCGTTGGGTGAGGGTGGGGCCGTTGCCCAGACGAGTGGTGGGGAAGCGTTTCTCGCCGGGCGGACCGGGCAGATCGTCGCATACCGTTCCCTCGAGGACAAAGGCTGCGTCGGCCTGAGCTTTGATGCCGGCTACAAGAGCCCCACGCAGCCCCACCTCCTCCTGTGTGGTAAATACCGCCAGCAAGTCGAAGGGATACGGGGCCTGTTCCAGCAGGGCAACCAGGGTGGCGCAGCCGAGCCTGTCGTCGAATGCTTTGCCGCTGATACGACCCTGGATAGGCAAGGGCGCGTCCGCGTGTAGCGTCGTATCCACGCCCATCAGCCGGAATGGCGTCTGGAAGAGAATGCGGTGCCCGACCTTGACCCTGGCCCGGGCGTTCTCCTTGTCCGTGGCACCGATATCGACCACCAGAGCGTCGATCTCGGGTACTTTGCGATACACCTCGGGGTCGCGGTTGAAATGATCGGGCGGGACCAGAATGATGCCGGGGAGATGTTCGGGGCCGACCTGCACCACTTTGCCGAGCAGTGTGCGCGGGTTGACTCCGCCGCTGGCCGCGACTTTGAGGAAGCCCTGGTCGTCGATCTCGGTGACGAAGAGGGCTACTTCGTCCATATGGGCGAGTACCGCCACCCGCCGTGGCTCAAGGTCTGTACCCCGCCTGAGGGCAAAGAGGTTGCCGATGTGGTCCACCCACAGATCATCGACCAGGGGGCGAATCGTGCGGGCGAGGAAATCGCGGACGGGGCCTTCATCCCCCGGCGCACCCGGTAGTTCGGTGAGCTGTTTGAGGAAGCCCTGAGTCAGCAGGGTCATGAGGGCTGCACCTCCTCGGGCAGCTTGAAGCGTAATCCTTCGAGAAAGGCGGTGTCCACCCTGCCGGCGAAGGCGGCAACCAGCCGGGCCACACGCCTCACGTCCTTGAGGGCCAGGGTCTCGACCGGCGAATGCAGATTGCGGGTGGGGATGCCGATGACGGCCGTGGGTGCACCGCCTGACGCGACCTGCGTGTCAACGGCATCGGTTCCGGAGTGCCGCGGCATAGGCTCCAGCGCGTACGGGATCTCCAGGCTGTCACACAGCTCGACCAGGCTTTCGGTCAGCCGCGGATGGATGTTGGGGCCGATGCCCACGACGGGTCCACCGGCCAGTTTGAAACCATACGCCTTCGGCGTTCCGGGCTGCTGACCAAAGGTCACGTCCAGGACAAGCACCAGGTCGGGCCGCAACCGGTCCATGATACCGCGGGCGCCGACCCCGCTGAACTCCTCACCGACGTTGGCTACGGCCAGGACATCGCAGGGGTGTCGCGCCTTCTGCAGTTCTTCCAGAGCCGCGAGCAGCGCCACAACCGACGCTCGGTTGTCGAATGCCTTGCCCGCGACCCGCTCGTTGAGCAACTCCACCATCGTGCGGGCAACCAGCGCATAGTCCCCGACCCGTACCAACTGTGCCAGGCTATCCGCATCCAGACCGGTGTCGATGACGAGTGCGGTAGGCTCGGGCATCTGCCGCCGTTCTTGCGCGCTCATGAGGTGCGGCGGCCGGTCGCCGATTACCCCGCGGATGCGGCGCCGGCCCAGCACGACCACCTCCTGCCCGATGAGGACACGGGGATCGCAGGCGTAGGGACGAAAGCGGAGGAAGGGGCCTTCCACCGCCGAGATCATGAGAAAGATCTCGTCCATGTGGGCCATGACGGCCAGCCTGGGTCTGGGCTCTCCCCCTTCTCCCTGCCTGATGCCGATGACGTTGAAATGGCCGTCGATGCTGACTTGGTCGCAGAGCGGTTCAAGTAGCCGGTAGATCGCCTGGGCGATGCCTTGCTCGGAACCGGTAGGCCCGTCGGTTTCAGAGAGTTGCTTGAGGGTGTCTTTTATGCGCATGGGCGTGGCCTGGGCGATAGAGCAACCGCACGAACGGCGGGCGGTTGTCGGTCTGGGGTGGCGTCGGAGCCTCATTGTAGGCGAAGTGTCAGGGGAATGCCAAAGCCGGCCGCGCCTGTGAGCGCGTTTCATCTTCGGAGCGGTCTGCATCCTCCCTGTGGTGGGCTAGCAGGCACTCAGGCGCATGATGCACCCCGGCGGTAATCCCGCCCACGGACGCGGAACGGTCTGTGTACTACCATGCTGGTGGTGGTACCCCGCGCTGCCGGGGTTCCCGCACTCTCCTGGTGGCAGCTTGCCAGACCGGCCGAGTCGGTGCACAATGGCATCGCATCCCGGCCGCCCTGGTGTCCGATCCTCCTATGACCAGCCTCTCTGCAACAACCCCACCCACTTCGTCCTCCGCCCGTACAGCCATCCGACAATCCAATATTCATCCCTTCGTGGACTTCCTGCTGCTCTTTTTCATGCTGACCAATCTTGCCTGGTCGATGAATGCGGCCAAGTGGAGTCCGGGACTGGAGCGGCTGTTGCCGGTGGTGGCTATCGGTGTGGCGGCGGGGACGCTTCTGGCACTGAGCCGATTCCGCTCGCTCTTCGCAACGTTGTACGTGGTTGTGGTGGGGGTGGCCGCGATTCTGTGGAGTCTGTCCGGACTGGCGCCCGACGAGCTCAGCCGCCAGGAGCAGGCCTTCCACGTGCTTGAGCGCACGTTGAACTGGGGCATCGCCGCATACTACAATCAACCGGTGGCCGACAATCTCGTCTTCGTTCTGGTCCTGGCCGCGGTGCTGTGGACGCTGGCCATCAGCGCGACCTGGAGTTACTTCCGGCAGGGGCGAAAGTGGCAGGCGATTATCCCCACCGGGCTGGCCATGTTGGTCAATCTCTACTACGCGCCTCCCCAGTTGAACGCCTACTTCGTCATTTACCTGCTTTGTGCGATCCTGCTGCTGGTGCGGGCCACATTGGCCGAGCGCGAGGTGGAGTGGAGGCTGCACCGGGTGCACTTTCCTTTCGATATCAGTTTCGACTTCATGCGTGATGGCCTGCTGTTCGCCATCCTGGTCATCTTCGCTTCGTGGGTGCTGCCCAACGCCGCCGACAGCAGCCAGCTCAAACCTCTGTTCGAACCTCTGCAGGAGCCCTGGCGGGCCTTTCAGCAGGACTGGAACCGCCTCTTCAGTACGGTCAACTACGGCACGCGCCAGGTCAAGACCTCATTCGGCACCACGCTAGCGCTGGGTGGGCCGCGCAACGTGACCGACGAGATCGTGATGGATGTCAAGACGCCGGTGGACCGCTACTACCGGGCTGTGGTGCTCGATACCTACGTGCAGAGCGGCTGGATATTGAACGACACGCAGGGGGTGCGAGTGCTCGATGAACCTGAGTTCGAGTTGCCCGCGTATGAGCATCGCGAGATTATCACGCAAACGGTCACCATGTACCAGCCGGGCAACGTGCTGCTGACGGTCCCGCAGCCGCAAAAGGTGTTCCTGCCCGTCGATGCCCGCGTCATCCCATTGGCGATGACAGAGGCAACCATCACCGAGGCGGGAAATCCGGCTGAGTACGCCATGCTGGTGGCCCGACGCTCGCTCAACCAGGGCGACAGCTACACGGTGGTGAGCTCGATCCCCAATGCGACGGAGCTGGAACTGCGCAACGACACGACCATCTATCCCGACTACATCCGGGAACGTTACCTGCAACTGCCCGATACGATCCCCCAGAGGGTGTTCGACTTGGCCGATGAACTGGCGCGCGGTGTGGACAACCCCTACGATATCGCCCGGCGCATCGAGTCCTATCTCCGAAACTACACGTACAACGATCAGATTCCCGGACCACAGCCGGGACAGGATGCCGTGGATTACTTCCTGTTTGAGGAGAAGCAGGGCTACTGCAATTATTACGCCAGCGCCATGGCGGTGATGCTGCGGCATCTGGGGATCCCTGCCAGGCTGGCCGTGGGGTATGCCACGGGCGAGTACCAGCAGGAGACGGATACCTACCGCCTGCGCGACAGGGACAGTCACACCTGGGTGGAGGTCTATTTCCCCACCTACGGGTGGATCGAGTTCGAGCCTACGGCTTCGGAGCCGGCGCTGTTTCGGCCGGCGGGGGAGCTGGAAGCGTTGGACGACGAGGGTTCGACGGCCGGCCGCAGCCGGCCCCAGCCGGATGATCTGGACCGGAACATCCCCCAACCGGAAGACGAACTGCCCCAGGCAGGTACGCCCCCGCAACTGGCCGCGGGGCTGCTCGAGTCTAACCGCGGCTTCTTGTTGTGGGTTTCGCTGGCAGGCATTGTTTTGCTGGTCTTCTGGACGGTGAGGGGCCTGCAGCGGCCGTCTCCCAACAGGCGGCCCGTGTTCCGCACGGTACCCGAGGGGTTCGCGGTGCGGTTGTGGATCCGGATGATGCGCTGGGCCAGACGGCTGCGCGTCGTGCAGGCCCCCAGCCTGACCCCTCTCGAGCAGGCGCGCGTATTTGCCCGCTCGGTGCCCGAAGGGGCAGAGGATATCCAGGCTATCGCCGCGCTGTATACCCAGGAGTTGTTCAGCCCACATCCCATCACGCCGGAGCAGGCCGGCCAGGCCCAGTTCTCATGGCTGGATCTGCGTCCCTTGTTATGGCGCCGCTGGCTGGCGCGGCTGCTACACCTGCCGGCCGGTTTGCGCCGGGCTCTGTTCGTGGAGGGGGAGTAAGGGGGACCGGGCCTGCAGCCAGTCGACCAGGATTCGCTCGTCATCCAACGGGCCAACGTAGCCGAGGGCCAGGCGCTGCGGCTGCCAGAGCTGCTGTGCCAGCCGCCGGATGTCCGCAGCCGTGACCTGCTCGGTGGCGGCGATAACTTCATCGAGGGTGAGGGGTTCGGTGCCGGCCGCGACCTGACGCGCCCACCACGAAGCCACGGTGCTTGAGTCCTCGCTGCCCAGTTCCAGCCTTCCGCGAACGTATTCTTTGAGCCGGGCCAACTCTTCGTCCGTGATGGGGGCCTCTTGCAGGGATTGCCACACGCGCATGATTTCGTCCAATGTCTCGATGAGACGGCGGGGATCGCAGCCGCCGTAGATGCCGACGACGCCGCAATCCTCGAACATGTTGACGTAGGAGCCAATGCTGTAGGCGACACCCAGTTCTTCGCGCAGGCGCTGCCATAACCGCGAGGTGGTGGCTTCGCCTAGGGCGGCGTTGAGCAGGCTGAGGGCATAGCGGTCGGGGTGGAGGCGGGGCAAGCCCGGAGCGGCTAGCTGCAGATGGGCCTGCTGGCTGTCCTGCACCTGGATGCGATGGGCGGGCAGGACGTAGGTCGAGGGCGCTGGAGGGAAGGAGAGGGAATCGGGGGCCGGTTCCCAGTCAGCGAGCAGAGCGCGTACGTACTCGTAGACGGCCTGGCTTTCGATGGCACCTGCCACAGAGAGGATGACGCGGTTGGGCCGGTAGCCGCGGTGATGGAAGTCGCGGAGATCGTCGAGGGTAATGGCCGAGACGCTTTCGATCTCGCCTGCTACATCTTGGCCCAGGGGATGGTCGCCCCACAAAGCCCGGTTGCAGAGGATGCTGACAAGGTCTTCGGGCAGGTCCCGGTACATCCGGATCTCGTCGAGGATGACATTGCGCTCGCGCTCGCACTCGACGGGATCGAAGAGGGGAAAGCGGATCATGTGGGCCAGGAGCTTGAGGCTTTGCTGCCAGTGGCCGCTGCCTATCTTGATCCAGAAGGAGGTGAATTCCTGGCCCGTGCTGGCGTTGAGGTAGCCACCGCGGCCCTCGATCTCGCTGGCGATGGCCAGGGGCGAGGGCCAGTCACGGCATCCCTTGAAGAGCATGTGCTCGATGAAGTGACTGATGCCGGCCAGCGCCGGAGGCTCGTAGCGGGAGCCGATGCGCACAATCAGCCCCAGGCTGACGGAACGCACGGCGGGCATCGGCGCACAGAGGAGGGTGAGTCCGTTGGCCAGGGTGTAGGCGTCGTAAGACTGCAGGTTCAAGTGAGTGCCGTGGTCGATTATTGGGATTTGAGCTGGTCGAGGAGTTTCTGGGCTTCGCTGCGGGCGCGGGGGTCCTGGGCAGGTGGGCCGCTGAGGAAGGTCTCGAGTTCGGCGATGGCCCGGTCGATCTGTCCCCGCTGCTGGTAGAGGACGGCCATGCCGTAGTGGGCCTCGGGCAGGTCGGGCTGGAGTTTGAGCGCGGCCTGGAACTCCCGCTCGGCCTCATCGAGGCGGCTCATCTGCATGAAGGTGGCCCCAAGCAAGTAGTGGGTGGCGGCGTCGTTGCTGTCGATGGCCAGGGCTTTCTCGAAGCTTTCGCGGGCTTTGTCGAGCTGGCCTTGCTGGTAGTAGGCGACGCCGAGATTGGATAGGGTGGCGGTGTGGTTCGGGTTGATCTTGAGAGCCTGCTCATAGGCCTGCTGGGCGTCGGCGTAGCGGCCCATCTGGTTGTAGGCATTTCCGAGCCCGAAATAGGCATCCAGGGAGGGCTGGGCTGCAATGGAGGCCTGGAAGTCGTTGACGGCCTGCTCATAATTGCCTGCGTTGAGAGCGCTCTGGGCCGAGGCAAGCAGGGCCTGAGCGTCGCCGGTAGGGGGCTCGGCTTGCTGTTGCTCTTTCTTGCCGCCACATGCTGCCAGTGTCAGGAGAAGCAGCAGGCTAAGCAAGATGATGAGGGTTCGTCTCATTCGCCATCTCCTTGGGGTTCGAGCAGGATGACTTCGGTTTCTTCGCCTGTGAGGTTACTGCGGCCGAGTTTCAGGACGGACAGGGGTTCCGGCCGGGGCACACCCATCTCTTTGAGAAATTTGTCCACGCTATCGAGTTTTAGCTTGAGACCGGGTAGGGCGTAGTGCATGGGGATGACGACGCGAGGATCCAGCTCGGTAATGACTTCCACGGCTTTGGCCGCGTCGAGGGTGTCTCCCCCGCCTACCGGGAGGAGGAGGACGTCGGCTTCGCTGAGGATTTCGACCTGCTCCCGATCGGGGAGGACGCCCATGTCGCCGAGATGGCACACGGTTAGATCGTCGAATTCGTAGACAAAAGCGGTGGTGCGTTCGCGTTCTCCTTTCTTGCCCTTGTGATAGGTGGCCACGCCGGTGATGAACACGCCGTTGACCTCGTACTCGCCAGGGCCGGAGAAGACGTGATCATGGCCGCGTACACCGGCGACGTGGTTGTGGCCGGGCACGTCGTGGCTGACGGTGACGACATTGGCGCGCAGCCTGGGGAGGGTGAGGCCAAAGGATCCGTTGTAGGGATCGGTGACGACGGTCATGCCCCGTACACGCAGGCGAAAGCAGGAGAGTCCGTACCAGGTGATTTCCATAGATGTTGTCCGAAGGTTTGATGGGGGTTGAACCGGGAGCGACCGGTTGAGTTGGTTGGGATTATAACCGAGCGCGGGCGAGGCAACCAACTGGCCGGAGGGTTGGTCCTTGCCTAGGGGAGTAGGCTGAAGGTGTCGCCGGCCAGGTGGTCGAGGGCGACGTTGTCGGAGGTGAGGCTGTATTCGCCGGGCGGATCATCAGGCACCGTGGCGAGTTCGACGATTCCCTGGCCGTCGGGTTCGAGGGGAGGCAGGGGGATGGTGGTGAGGAAGAGATGGCAGGGTCGGGTCGGGTCGTCGGGGCAGGGGGCGGCGCGGTAGAGGTAAAGCTGGGCCCAGGGTTCGAAGCCGGTCAGCAGGACGCGGATCGGGGTGCCGACCTGTACGCCGGGCGTGAGGATGTGGATGTGGGGTTCGCCGGCGAGATGCAGGGTGAAGCGACCTTGGGCGCTCGCTTCGCCTTGTCGGGCGGTGACCAGATATTCGCCCGGCGGGTTGTCGGGCATGGCGACCCAGGAGAGTCGGCCCATGCCGAAGGTGTCGATGTCGATGGGATATTCTCGAGCTGTGCCGTCGGGCCGCAGCAGGGTGAGGACTGTCCCGGCGCCGCTGGCAAAGCCTTCGACACAGATGACGATCTGCTGGCCGATTTCAATGTCGGTGGTGGAGAGGCGCAGGCGCGGGGCGTTGAGTTCGCCCTCCTGGTAGGGACAGGGGTCGACATAAGGGGGTAGGACGTCGAGGACAAGGGGGATGTTGGGTGG
>RFJM01000022.1 GCA_003694905.1 Caldilineae bacterium | reverse complement strand
GGGGATGTTGCGGGAATGGTTGACCGGGGGGATGGGCTGCGCGTAGCGGGTTTTGAATAACCAGGTTTCCCTGACCCAGTCGGGCCTGAATTCGGGATTGAAACGGGTGAGCGCGGGGAGGAAGCGGTTGAGAAGCTCTTCCTTGCTGAGATCGAAATACTCGTGGTCGGGCGGGAGGTAGTCTCCGCAATAGACGATGTGATCACCGCCAAAATGCTCGGGACCCACGAAGTTGGTGTGTTCGACGAGAGCCAGGAAGGGGAAGCCGGCTTCTTTGGGCAGGTTGTGCCAGTAATATGACGTCAGACGTTGCCGCAGCGAGAGGATGAGTACCACGGCCCCCATGGATTTGAGGGCACGCAGCCCGGCGCTGTAGCTTTCGGGGAGTTCCGGCGCGAGGCGAGCCATGAGTGCGGGGGAACTGGTGGAGATAACCGCGTCGTGGTGCCGGGGACCCAGGGCAGTTTCCAGGAGATAGCGGGGCCCTTCGTCGTGCGCGCTGCGAATACTCTGCACCGGGCAGTCGAGATGGATGGTCACACCGCGCTCTTGAAGAACGCCGGCGAAACGCTCGAGGAAAACCTGGAATCCACCAACGAAGGTGCCCAGCCGGGTAGTACGCGCTTTGATGCGGGCCCACAGCCAGGCCATGTTAACAACGTCCAGGTTCTCTTCACCGAATTTGCCGACCAACAGAGGCTTCCAGAGCGCATCATATACGTTGCCACCCACCCACCGGCGCATCCAGGCATCGGCGGTGGTTCGCTCCAGCGGCTGCCAGCGGGGCGTGAGGCGCAGGTAGACACCGACCAGGCCAAAGCGGACAAAGTCCAGCAGCGAGAAGTGGCGGAGGGTGAAACGGATAGCCTCGGGAATGGAATCGAGGGGATAGAACCGGCCCTGGTGATAGACGACCGTGTAGGGTCGGGGGAAGATCACCTGATCCTTCCAGCCCAGCTCTTCAATGAGGCCGAGCATATGCCTGTCCGACTGGAACCAGTGGTGATAGTATTTTTCCAGGGTCCAGTCCCAGTGCGGGGCCTTGAACCCCGCGGCCAGCCCCCCCACCTGGGGCGCGGCTTCGTAGATGCTCACCCGATAGCCGTGAGCAGCAAGATCGTAGGCAGCGCTGAGGCCGGCCACTCCGGCGCCGATGATGGCGATGTCTCGCGTCATGATGTGCGACTCGGACCCGGCTGGCTAGAGGGGTGAACCATCAGGTGGAGGGCCAACGCCATCCAGGTAGTTGCGGATCTCTTCCTGGGCTTTGGCATAAAGCTCTAGCAGGTCTTCGTCCTCGCCTTTGAATTGCATGACGCTCTGCACGGCGCAGGCCTCGCAGCCGCGCATGAACTTGTAGCTGCCGCTGTAGCACTTGAGACAGCCGTCCAGTCGAATCATGAGCAGACAGAAGGCAAGGGTGTCGATATCGGTCTCGGGAAGTTTGGATACGCGATCAATGAGGGCGTCCCATTTCTCACCGCGCAGCCCTTTCAGCCGTGGGATGAGGGGCGCGGGGAAGAGGACTTCTGCTTTGGGATACATCGGGTGCTCGAGGTAGGTGGGGTTCAGACGGCAAGACCCCGGTGGACAGGGAGCACCGAGGTCTTGCCGTCCTGCAGTCGATTGGGCAAGTGCGTTTTTTCAGGCGCTGCCGGACGTATGCTCAATCCAGGCTGTAGGTCTCCTCGGCATGGAGCAGTACGCATTCGGCGTCGGTTTCGGCATTGCATCGGGCCTGGAAGTCCTCGGCGTCCACATCGATGTAGGGCCATGTCCCGAAGTGGCAGGGGATGACCTTCTTGGGCTGGATGAGCTTGACGGCCTTGAGGGCATCCTCGGGACCCATGGTGAAGTTGTCGCCGATGCAGAGGATGGCGACATCCACGTTGTCATCGGCCAGCCATTTCATGTCATAGGTCAGGGCCGTATCGCCCGAGAAGTAGATGGTCTTGCCGTTGTTGAGCTTGAGCAGGAAGCCGGCAGGATTGCCGCCGTAGCTGCCGTCGGGCAGGCCCGAGCCGTGGTGGGCGATGGTCATCTTGCAACGGCCAAAGGGGAACTGGTTGCCGCCGCCGATGTGCAGGGGATGCAGCTTTTCCAGTCCCTGACTGCTCAGCCAATTCACGATCTCGTAGTTGCAGATGACCAGGGCACCGGTGCGTTTGGCGATCGCTACGGTATCACCCACGTGGTCGCCGTGACCGTGAGATACCAGGATGAAGTCGGCATCGACCTGGTCGGCAGCGATTTTGGCGACGGGGTTATCGGTGAAGAAGGGGTCGATGAGGATCTTGGCGCCGTCGCTTTCGATGGAAAACGTCGCGTGGCCGTGGTAAGTGATCTTGACAGACATGACTGTTCTCCTTTGCACCGCGGTGCAGTGAAGTCAGGGCGCGTCCGGAAAGAGAGGAGAGGACAAGGCAAAAAGCCGCGCTATCGACAGGCAAGGATAGCCCGGCTTGGCATAAGCAGCAATCCCGGCGGGGAGGGGGATTGCGGTTTGGCGCTGGAGATGGTCTAGAGCTTGACCTCTTTGCCCTCGGCCTTGCGGCGCTGTCGGTAGCGCAGAAGCTGCTGCTCGCGCAGTTTCATGATGCGCGACCAGGGGACACCACTCGGGCTGGTCCCCTCGGCCGGGACCGGAGGCAGGGGGAGCTCGGACTCGATCAGGGGACCGCTATAGCCCTCCGGGATGGGAGACCAGTGACCCCCGGCATGTTTGGCGCGGGGTTCGGCTTTGGGGGCAGGAGCCGGCTCGGGAGCAGGTTTGGGCGCGGGCGCCGCTTCTTTTTTCTTTTCGGCAACGGCCTGGGCAGCGGGTTTTTCGGCCGCGGTGGCTTTCCCGGCAGGCGCCTTCTTCCTGGCCGAGCGTTTGGCCCGAGCCGCTTTCTTGGCCCGGGCTTCCGCGCCCGCCTCCCATTCTTTGGGATACAGGGCCGCGTAGTAGCTGGTGGGAACGCTCAGTTCCTGCAGGTTGAAGATCAGGCCGGGGAAGCGATCGTATGTGGCCAGCTCATAGTCGTGGTTCATCTTGATGGCGTCGAAGGGGCAGTATTCGGCGCAGAAACCACAGCTCATGCAGATGCTGGCGTCGATGTAAAATTCGGCCGGCCGGGTGATAGGCTTGCCTTTTTCGTCCTGATCCCGCACGATCCAGATGCACTGGGGGGGACAGACCTTGGCGCAGATACCACAGGCCGTGCAGCGATCTTCGCCGGTATCCTCCTCGTACACCAGCATGGGGATGTAGCGGAAGCGCTCGGGGAGCTGGCGTCGCTCTTCAGGATACTGGATGGTGAAGATGCCCCTGCTGTCGGTCGGCTGCCGCAGGATCTTGCCCTGGGAGGTTTCGAGGACGGAAGTGTAGCGCGAGGGCACGCGCGCGAGGTCGTCCACAAAAGTAGCGACCGTGCGTTTGAGGGTAACACCCAGGCCTTTCAGGATTCCGGTTCCGAACATGCGATTTTCCTATGGGTGGTGGGGGGTCGAGTTTGGGCCTAGCGGTCGGTCTCGCCCAGAACGATGTCGATGGCGCCGAGGATGACGACGGAGTCGGCGACCTTGTAGCCGATGGTCATCGGTTCCAGGGTGTTGAGGTTGATGTAGGAGGGGGCGCGGATGTGGTAGCGCCAGGGATTGTCGCTGCCATCGGAGACGACATAGAATCCCAGCTCACCCTTGGGGCCTTCCACGGCGCCGTAGGCTTCACCTTTCTGCACGCGAGTGACATAGGCCGGCTTGCCGTTCATGATGGGGCCTTCGGGGATCTGGTCGAGGGCCTGTTTCAGGATCTTGACCGATTCCCGCATTTCGCCGATGCGGACTTTGTAGCGGGCGTAGACGTCGCAGCCGTCGTCGGTGACGACGTTGAAATCGAAGCGATCGTAAATGCTGTAGGGCCTCGCCCGGCGTACATCGTAGGGGACACCCGACGCACGTAACATGGGACCGCAGGCGCTGAGGGCGATGGCATCTTCGGGCGAAAGATAGCCGACACCCACACAGCGGGTAAGCAAGATCTCGTTGTTGGTGAGGTAGGTCTCCAATTCATCGATCTTCTTTTCGAGACGATTGAAGACGATGTCCCGGCACCGCTGCAGCCATTCTTCATCGACATCTCGGGCCACGCCGCCGAAGCGCATGTAGTTGCACATCATGCGGCTGCCGGCCACGGCTTCGAAGAGGTCCAGAATCAGCTCGCGCTCTTCGATGGTGTAGAGAGCGGGGGTGAAGAAAGCTCCCAGGTCGTTGAGGAGGAAGCCAACAGACCACATGTGGTTGCAGATCCGGGTGAGTTCGGCCATGATCACCCGCAGGTACTCGGCTCGCTCGGGCGGCTTACCGCGATCGCCCATCAACTTCTCGACGGCCAGTACGTAGCCGAAGTTGTTGGACATGCTGGAGAGGTAGTCGAGCCGGTCGGTAAAGGGGATGTTGCCGAGCCAGGTATTGCGCTCGCCGATTTTCTCGTGGTTGCGGTGCAGATAGCCGCACTCGGGCTCCAGCCCCACGATGGTCTCGCCGTCCAGGGCCACGATCATGCGGAAAACGCCGTGAGTGGATGGATGTTGGGGCCCCATATTGACCACGATGCGGTCGGTCTTGATGTGCCCCGCATCGGCCGGCGGCTCGTGGATGATGGGAAGTGGGGGCTCGGGCGGGACAAAGGTATCGGGATCCCAGCCCTCGGGATACTTGATGTTGTCGCCCCAGGGGACACGATCTTCGGCCCATTGGTAATGGCCCTTGGGCCAGCGGCTCTTGTAGGGCTTGTGCTCCTCTTCGTAATAGGCTTCCTTCCAGTCTTTGCGCATGGGATAGCCGTTGAAGCCATCCCACAGGAAGATCCGGCGCAGGCGTCGATGGCCGTTGAAGACGATGCCGTAGAAGTCGTAGACCTCCCGCTCCTGCAAATCCGCGCCCGGATAGACCAGGGTCAGGCTGGGGAGTTGGGGATCGTTTTCGGGCAGGCGTACTTTGAGGACGATGCCGTCGCCCCCCTTCTTGGTGCTGAAAAGATGGTAGACGACTTCGAAACGGTCTTCGGGTGTCCTGCCTTCGAATCCCAAGTAATCGACCGCGGTGAGGGAAGAGAGGTAGTCAAAACCTTCGTTGTTGCGAAGATGTAGGGCAAATTCGACCAGCTTGTCGCGATTCACGACGATTCCATACTCGTCGGCATCTACGACCGCGCCGGGTACAGCATCGGCATAGGGCAGGCCGGTAGTTTCGGCTATGGCGTCGCTCATGGTTTAGCTCTCCTCAACGGCTGTCGCCGGCTTTTGCTTCATGGTGATTTGGCGGATTTCGGCGGCGCGATCGGGCAGGAAGATATCCGGCCCCAGTTCGGGCACGGTGATGCCCTTGGGTGTATCTTTGCGATACCAGGGTACGGTCCGCACCGATTGGTTCTGGATTTTCTCGTGAAGCTTGAGAATGCCGTAGAGCAGGGCCTCGGGTGTAGGCGGGCAGCCCGGCACATAAACGTCCACCGGCAGGAACTTGTCGATGCCGGAGACTACATTGTACCCTTCCTTGAAGGGGCCGCCACCGGTAGCACAGGCCCCCATGCTCAGCACGTAGCGAGGTTCGGCCATTTGATTGTAGAGACGGACAATCGTCGGCACCATTTTCTTGGTCACCGTGCCGGACACGATCATGAGATCGCACTGCCGCGGGGAGGGACGCATGACCTCCATACCGAAACGGGCGAGATCATAGCGACCGGCTGCGGTGCAAATCATTTCGATGGCACAACAGGCCAGGCCGAACAGCATGGGCCAAAGGCTGTTCTTGCGGCTCCAGTTGTATAGGAAATCCACCGAAGTCAGGAAGACGTTCTTTTGTAGTTCTTCGGGAACCTGGTTTTCAATGGCCATACCCTTGTTTCCTTGTCGATTTGGGATCGGGTGGGTGAAGGCAAGCTAACACAAAATGGCGACGGTGCCTGACGGTTTGCCCGGCAGTCAAGACTGGCGGCTGATGACACAGGTAGTGCCAACACACGACGGCCCGACGCAAGCCCGCTGATTATATCAGCGCCGAAAGTCGGGTGTCAAGTGAAAATTGCGACAAGGGTGCGTTTCAGGATGGGGGCAAGCTGCAGGACAGGCTTTCGGGCCTGTGATGGCGGCAGGCAGCAACCGCCCGGCTTGCTGAACGGAAACGTTGGCCTCTCGCTTCGCTGAGTGTAGCGCGGCGCTTTCCAGAGGGCGCTGCCATCGCAACCTCCTATCCGTAGCCCTAAGCACGACAACCAGGCATCGCGAGCGCCAGAGCAGAGAGGTGTCACGGGTTGACCTTTACGCTTTTCCACAATTCGTTCGTCTAAAGTACAATACTCCCGGCGGGTCTATGGGCTCTCTCCCCTGGTTCGAGTATCCCAGCCACGTACCTCCTCTTTGCCTGCAGCCGGTTCCAGGAAAGCGTTCTCCAGAATTGGAGTGGCGATACCTGTTTCGCATGGCGTAGGCGGTTAGCGCACAAAGCCCATGTTTCTTTTCTCGATTGGCAGACGCATTAGGCTCGTTGTCTTCACTGCGATTGCCGCCGCGGCCTGTCTGGCCTGCGGGACCCTGTTTCTCGTGGTGTTGTCACCCAGGCAGGCGCTGGAAGCGCGGCGAATTGAGCGGATGCCAGCGCTGGATGCCGCTACCCTGGCAAGTGTTCCGTCCGGCGAAGCCGTGCTGGTCACCGGGCGCTTGGTGGACAATGCCCTGCTGGCTCGGGACCGCTTCGTGGCCTACAGCCTGGAGGAGTGGATAGTGGCCCCAGCGAACCACGCCACCCCTGACGCCAAGCCCTCGGGCTCCTGGCAAAAAGTAGAGTTCGTTGTCCCGGCTCTGGTCCTTAACGCGGGCGGCGGAACGGTCACCACCCTCGGCACCAGCGATGTGTCCCTCAGTGGCTCGTTGCACGAGGAGACGATCTACTCCAATGCTTATCGAGGGGCAGAAGATGTCGGCGGCAAATGGGTGCCGGCCGGCTCGCAACGCTATCGCGGTTTCTTCAACGGAGATGTGATCACGGTGCTGGGGAAGAAAGCTTCGACCGGGGAGATTATTCCGGAGCAACTCTACGCCGGCGATCGGGTGGCTTTTGTCGAGAGCAAGCGTGAGGCTGCCAGGGGGTTGCTCACGGCCGGGCTTTGCCTGATAGGGTTGGCCCCGTTGGTTCTGGCGGGAGGGGTGCTGGCCGCAGTCCTTGGCCGGTGGCGTTAGCCCTACACCTCGTGGCAGGGAACGAAGAGGACCAGGCGCTGTGTGACTTGATCGTGAGGAGCAAATGTTCTCGCTCTGCAATACCGCTCTCGGAAACCGGGTTGGTGCGCGAATCCAGGGCGCGGGCGGGGGCAGGTATATCGAGGGGATGGCAGTCGATACCGCGACTCACCAAAGGCGGGAGGTTTGCAGGGTGCGGACGAATCACGGACTTGCTCTTAGGCGGGAGATTCGGGGTGTAAGGGCGAACCCACGCTTCGCCCGTAGGAGGCCAAGCTACGCGGTACCCTTCTTCGTGAGGGGAGCGCCGCCGTTCGGCCGCCCCGCGAGGGGACTATTGACAAAGCCTGCGGCTTCACTTATGATGAACTTAAACAGCTTTATCACTCTATCATGGGTGTGTATTACAGCTACAGCGGACGTCTTGCGACGAGTCGCTTTCTCTACTACATAACGTGATGGGGTGCTGGGCTGGATGGTAGGGTCTGTGTACGATTAACGACAAGCCATCAACAAGCCCACATCGTCGGTGGACCTGCCCAGGATGGTACCTTGCTGCATGCACCGTTGCATGCGGAAAAACCATTGCTGGAATCAGTGGGGCACGAGAGAAGTGCTCTCACTGGCGGACGGACAGCCTCGCCCCAGCCATTCAAGAGGAGTAACATCATGAAATCGAACCAGTGGATGGTCGGTGTCTTCTCATTCATCGCGGCCGCCGTGATCGCGCTCACTGTGTTGGCGAGCGCAGGACCGGCTACCCTCGTGGCCGATTCGCCGCCCGAGCGTGGCATGGGCCCGGTTAACGGTCCTGTCGATATTTCTCTGGATCGAGCCAACCTTATCGTGTTTTCCGCGCCTGAACTACCGGTCGCAACAGAGATTGGCCAGTCTGTCATTCTCAGCGAAGATTTCGAGGGAACATGGCCGGCAGGCTCCTGGCAAGCCTTTGACAACGACGCCGCCACCAACGGCGAATATTTTTGGGCAAATCGCTGTGCAGGCCACAATAGCAGTCGTAGCGCCTGGGCGGTGGGGGGCGGTGCCCAGGGTTCCAGCCTCACCTGCGGCGGATTCTATCCGGACAACGCCGATTCGTGGATGGTCTACGGCCCCTTCGATCTCACCCAGGCCACATCTGCCAGCATGGACTACTACTTCCGCCTGCAAAGCGAGTGTGCGGGAACAGACTGTTCGGACAAGAAAGACCAGTTATGGGCCCTGGCCACCACAGATTTCACCAACTACGTGGGTTGGTGGTATGCCGGTAACTGGATACAAGACCCCAGGGCCGACCCCAACGGCTGGGTTCAGGGGACGACCGTGGACATGAGCAGTCTGACCGGGCAATCCCAGGTTTGGGTGCTGTTCGTATTCAGCAGCG
>RFJM01000193.1 GCA_003694905.1 Caldilineae bacterium | reverse complement strand
GATGATGACCTACAGCATGCGCAACCGTTCGGCCGCCATTCGCATCCCGGCCTACAGCGCGGAGCCGAAGGCCAAGCGTGTCGAGTACCGCTGCCCAGACCCGAGCTGCACCCCGTATCTGGCCTTCGCGGCCATGCTCATGGCCGGCATCGATGGCATCATCAACAAAATCGATCCAGGCATGCCCATGGACATTGACCTCTATGAAGAAGAGGTGGACGTGGCGCAGGTACCAGGGTCCCTCGAAGCGGTCCTGGAATGTCTGGCAGAGGACCACGCATTCCTGCTACGCGGGGATGTGTTTACCGAAGACCTGATTGAGACGTGGATTGACTGGAAAATCACGCACGAGGTCGACCCGCTTCGCCTGCGGCCACACCCATACGAATTCATCATGTACTACGATGTCTGAACAGGGACACCAAGCATTTTCGCAGGGGCGTGGTTTGACATTTCCGGAATACGCTGCTACACTAGAGGCCCACCCAACAAGTAGCGGGCTGGGCCTCCTGTGTTGCCCAACTGGGCTCACTCGACAGGCCCTTCGCTCCGCTCAACGCAGAGTTCACGACGGAGTTCGTTCTCCGCGGCGTGGAAGCCGCCTCTGCCGATTGCGCCGGAAAGCCCTCACGGATTTTCCGAGAAAGTCGCAGTGGCGGTTTTTTTCGTTTTGAGGCATCTTCTCAAAAAGTAGGGGCGAGCCCTTGCGACCGCCCCGTCGGGCCGGCGCAAGGGCTGCCCCTACCTTGGATTATTGAGAAGATACATTTTGAGGGTGTTCACTCTGTGACATTGGATCAGTTCCGTAATTCATGCAAGAAGGAGGTAAACTTCAATGCCAAAGACAGCAGCAGATGTCGTTAAGATGGGAGCTGAGGTGAAGATGGTGGACCTCAGGTTCACCGACCCGTTTGGTGTGTGGCATCACTTCAGCATACCCGCGCGCGAATTGACCGAGGAGCTGTTCGAAGAAGGCATCGGGTTCGATGGCTCGTCGATCCGCGGCTTTCAGGAGATCCACGAGTCCGACATGATTCTGATACCCGACCCGGGAACTGCCTTCGTTGATCCGTTCCTCGAGGTTCCAACGCTGGCCGTCATCTGCGACGTTCACGACCCTGTAACCCGCCAGCCTTACAGCCGTGATCCACGCTACGTCGCGAAGAAGGCAGAAGCCTACCTGAAGCAGACCGGCATCGCCGACATCAGCTTCTGGGGGCCGGAAGCCGAATTCTTCCTGTTCAACGACGTGCGCTACGGCGGAAGCACCAATTCGGGTTTCTACTTCGTGGACAGCATCGAGGGGTGGTGGAACAGCGGTAAGGAGCTTAATCCCAATTTCGGCGGGCAGATACCCCCCAAGCGCGGCTATTTCCCGGTTCCCCCGACCGACACGCTGCAGGATGTGCGTAGCAAGATCGTGCTGGCGCTGGAAGCAGCCGGCGTCGAAGTGGAGGTGCACCACCACGAAGTGGCAACCGCCGGCCAGGGCGAGATCGACGTGCGCTTTGCTCCTCTCACCCGCATGGCGGACAACATGATGATCTACAAGTACATCATCAAGAACGTGGCGCGGCAGCATGGCCTGACGGCCACCTTCATGCCCAAACCGCTGTTCGAGGACAACGGCAGCGGGATGCACACGCATCAGAGCCTGTGGAAAGGCGACACCAACATCTTCTTCGACGAGGCCGGCTACGCCCAAATCTCGGAGACGGCCAAGTACTACATCGGTGGCCTGCTGACACATGCCTCGGCATTGCTGGCATTCGCGGCCCCCACCACAAACTCCTACCGCCGGCTGGTGCCCGGCTTTGAAGCACCCGTCAACCTGGCCTACTCCCAGCGCAACCGCTCGGCCATCTGCCGCATCCCGGTCTACTCGAAGAGCCCGAAGGCCAAGCGCATCGAGTTCCGTGCGCCGGACCCCACCTGTAACCCTTATCTCTGCTTTGCCGCATTGCTGATGGCAGGTCTCGACGGCATTCAGAATCGCATCGATCCCGGCGAGCCCATGGACAAGGACCTGTACGAGCTGCCACCGGAAGAACTGGCGCTCATCGAGCAGGTACCGGGCTCCCTGGAAGCAGTTCTGGAGGCCCTGGAGGCCGACAACGAGTTCCTGCTCAAGGGCGATGTGTTCACACCCGACGTGATCGAGACCTATGTCGCGTACAAGCGCGAGAACGAGGTAGATCCGGTGCGCATGCGCCCGCATCCCCACGAGTTCAGGCTGTACTACGACGCATAAATCATACACGTACGAAGCCAAAGGGGCCAGAGAGCGTTGCTCTCTGGCCCCTTTGAGTTTCCCCTGGCATGGTCGGAGACCGGCAGGGTCTCAGTTCCTGGCGACGCCGATTTCATGCAGGCGTATTCAAATCCGGCTGTAGGGGCGACCCTTGCGGTCGACCTGGGCGGGTGCAAGACCTACCCCCTACCAACCCGTTTTGAACGCACCCATTTCATACGTTTGCCACCCGTTGCTGCTCTCCACGCGAAGCGTAAAGGGCACCGAGGCCCCCGCCGGCAAGTCATCGGCCACCAACTGCTCCTCGGCTACCAGAATCTGACCGCTGGCGTCATACAGGGCGACGAACACCCTCACTCCAGTTGCAGCCTTGCCCGATGCGTTAATCACCTCTCCATGGAAAACGGCCGGCACCGATCCGGGCGCTGGCGCCTGGACGTCCAGCTCCAGGCCTGAGGGCTCCCCGACCGTTGAAGGGTGGGCCGTTACATCAAGCGAGAAGTGATCGAATGACAGCGGCCCGGACGCCGTGCGAATCTTGAAGGGCGAAGCACCGCCGGCTGGCAGTATCGGGCGGAAAATCTGGCCGGCCATCGTGTTGACCACCCGATCCGCGCCGTCGTAGAAAGTGGCAATGACGCGGACATCCTGCACACTGTCCACACCGTCATTTCGCACCTGGCCGACCACGTTCAGCCACTCCACGGGTGCTCCGGCGACCATATGCGTTTCGCGATAGGCCCGCCAGGTGGTGATGGAAACCTGGTCAGGCTGAATCTCACTGGCCGGCGCATACGTGACCCCGAGGCGGCGTGGCGTCTCGACATCCGGGATCAACCCGGAGCTGATGTTCAGGTGGAAGGGTGTGCGTTCCCCAGGTGCCAGACGGCCAAGCCGGCCATGCAGGCTCTGAACCTGGCCGGCATTCGTCACCGCCCCGTCGCTCCCGTAAAATGTTGCATACACACGGACCGCGCGGATAGGCCCTGTAGTTGTGTTCTCTACCTCACCGTAGAGATCGAACCATTCAGTAACACCGATCACGTTGCCATTTTCATCGCGTAACGTGCCCGAACTACGCGCCACGTGCCCGACGTGGATGGGCAGGCTGGCCGGCGCCGGCCTGTCGGCCACGTGGTATGTCACCTGCCAGCGCAACGACGCGGAATCCTTCGGGCCATAACGCAACACCACGCGGAACGGCCGCTGCTGCCCAACCCCAACGACATCCTCAAACAGGCTGTTCGCGCCACGCCCCGAGTCTGCCACGTTGATGACATCTCCAAACTCGTCGTACAGCGTCACCACAGCCTGCACGTCTGCCATGTCCACGCCGCTGGAATTCGAGAATTCGCCAAGATAATACTGCCAGCCCGAGGCCCGATCAACGTAGACGTTCCTCGATGACGGTGTTACAATCGGCGGGGGTGTACCTGTCGCCGGGCGGAAATCCAGGTACAAAGTATGCGAGGCGTAGTTGGCAGGGAGAGCCTCCATCATCCGAAAGGGCGTGGTCTGGCCTGGTCCCAGCATTGTTTGATAAACCGGCTCGGTCACATGCTCAATGAGCTCCCCCGCGCTGTCCAGGAGAGCCGCGCTAACGGTCAGATCGGACACCGGCGTGGAGCCGGCATTCCCCACTTCGCCCACGATGAAAAGAAACGTCTCGGCCCCGATGGTCTGCGTAAAGGTCGCCGAGGAGACAACCCGAATGTCGGCTGGGGCGGGTGTCATCGTCGGCCACGGGGTCACAGGCAGTGTGGGCGTCGGTGCCTGCAGCCACGCGTTCCGGGCCGCGAGGGGGAGATACGCCCGAGAGTTCATCTGGGCAATAGCTGGCAAAAACAGCAACAATCCGATCAGGCCGGCGGCGCTCAGGCACACGAGGAACTG
>RFJM01000192.1 GCA_003694905.1 Caldilineae bacterium | reverse complement strand
CCGCAGGCGAAGCAATCTCCACCCCCCAAATAGGAGATTGCTTCGTCGCTTCGCTCCTCGCAATGACAGGTTGTGACCCCGGCGCCGCGGGCAGGGGTGAGGGCACCCCTCTATAGCCACCCGGCTGGATAAAACTGTGTGGCTGCGGGCAACGAGCCCGACAGAGGCCTGGCGGGCTCGAATGCCTGGCCTACATGCAGCCCGGCCCGAGAAGCTGAAACCCCGGCCGACCAACGGCGTCCGCTGGCCTTCCGGCAGACCTCCCATAGCGGCTACCGGTCAATCGTCCCCTCGTGTTATACTCACTTCCCCATTCTTAGTCTCTCCCCTCCCGACCGACGAGTACATACCGATGAGCAATTTCTCCGCGAGCAACAAGCGTCTTCTCCTGTTGGCCCTCGCCGTCGTTAGCGCAGGCGCCATCGCCCTCATGGCACTCGGCTTCGGCTTCGCCGTGGGGCGCCTGAGTGACGGTGTACGCTTCCGTTCTCCCTCCTACGCCAGCGAGGTTTTCCCTGCCGACGCTTTGTTGCGCGCACCCGATGTACCGGGTACCGCCAGGTTGGTGGCCGCGCCGCAAAACTTCGAGGTCTTTTGGGAAGCCGTGGCCCTTATCCAGGCCCATTTCAACGGCGAAGTTCCCCATGGCCGCGAGTTGACCTATGCCGCTATCTCCGGCGTATTGGACGCTGTCGGGGTCTGTGATGTCCGCACCTCCGACACGTACACCCAGTTCAAACCTTCGCCCGCACCCCAGTTCAGCCCGCCCAACTTTGTCTTCTTCTGGCGCAGCATCAATCAGATCTACCACGACTGCGGTACCAATCTGCCCGAGCCCGACCAACTTGCCTATCTGGCCATCGAGGGCGTCATCCGCCGGCTGGACGATCACTACACCAGCATCATTCCGCCACAAGAAGCCGAGGAATTCCGCAACGACCTGGAGAGCACCTTTGAAGGCATCGGCGCCACCGTGGCTCCGGCCGATGAGGAAGCCGGTACCGGCGTAAGCATTCTCTTCCCCTTTCCCGGATCACCCGCCGAAAAAGCCGGCCTGCGACCCGACGACGTCATCCTGGCCGTCGACGATGTCGATGTCACCGGCATGCCCCTGGACCGGGCCGTGCGATTGATTCGTGGTCCCAGTGGTACCCATGTGTTGCTCACCATCCGTCGCGGCGTCGAGGCTCCCTTTCAGGTGGATGTCGTGCGCGCTCGCATCGAGATCCCCATCCTCCGCGCCGAGATTCGCGACGACCACCTTCTCTACATCGCCCTGGCCGACTTCTCGGGCCGTTCGGCACCCGAGATGCGCCGGGCCCTACAGCAAGGCGTTGATGCAGGCGTCGAGGGCGTTATCCTGGACCTGCGGAACAACCCAGGAGGCCGGTTGGACATGGCTATCGACATAGCCGGCATGTTCATTGCGGATGGGATTATCGTGTCCGAATCAGGCGAGCGCGACATAGACCACCGCGCCAACGGCACCCCTCTCGTTCCCGGTCTGCCACTGGCGGTGCTGGTGAATGGAGGTAGCGCCTCGGCTGCTGAAATCGTGGCCGGCGCCATCCAGGATCACGGTCGCGGCGTCCTTATCGGCGAAACCACATTTGGCAAAGGCTCGGTCCAGCAGATCTTCACCCTCTCCGATGGCTCCATCCTGCGCGTGACCGTCGCCCGCTGGTTTACCCCCCACGGTCGCCTGATCGACGGCCGCGGCTTGACACCCGACATTGAGGTTCCTTTCGATTTTCAGGGCGATGGCGGCGAGGATCCTCAGCTTCAGGCCGCCGTGGACTACCTGCTGGGGCCCTGAGACCTCTGCACAGCAGCCTGGCCTCCCATTCTCACACTGCGACGTGCCCCTCGTCCAGCCCGGCCTCGCGTCGTGCCGTGTGGATCGCCTCCAGCAATTCGTCGTGGATCAGCCCGTTGCTCACCACCAGCCCTCGCGCCCGGCCCGACCATTCCGCGCCCTTGTAGTCGGTCACTCTGCCCCCCGCCTCTTTGACCAATAGCACTCCCGCGCCCCAGTCCCAGGGCATTAGCTTGGCCTCCCAGAAAGCATCCAGCCGTCCGGCAGCCACCAGCGCCTGATCCAGCGCGGCCGAACCGTGGCGGCGGATACCCCGCAGCCGCGGCGCCAGATACGCGAACTCCGCCAGGTTGTTGTCACGGTTGGAAAGCCGGTCGAAAGGAAAACCGGTACCTATCACACTCCGCGATAGCGTTGCCTGCTGCGACACATGCAATCGCCGGCCGTCGTCCAGCCAGGCGCCACAACCGGCCAGCGCCCAGTAGGTCTGGTTACGGACCACATCATGGACCACCCCCACCGCGGGTTTCCCCTCCAGCCACAAAGCAATGGATACCGAGAAAAAGGGCAGGCCGCTTGCGAAATTGGTGGTGCCGTCCAGGGGATCAACAAGCCAGACGGCTTCTTGTTGCAGGTCGATCGCCTCGGCCGCAGATTCTTCTGCCACGACACTATACTCCAAACCCCGTGCCTTTAGACCCGACAGGATCAGTTCTTCGCTCAATACGTCCGCCTCGGTGACGATGTCCGAGGCACTGCGCTTATAGTTCAGGCCGCGGGCGCTCCGTTCGAGATGGGCCAGGAGGAGCCTGCCGGCCGAGCGGGCCAGCTCGACGGCAGCCGTCAAGGCGGGATGCAGTGGATGCTCGGGTGAGATCACAGAAGGACGGAATGGTTGCTCTGATGTCATGTGTCCTGTAGCTGTTGGCGTCTTCTTCGGCGTAAAGCACGCTTGAGCGCTTCCCAGGCGCCGCGCGCTCGGCGGGCCTCCTCGTCCGGCAGCGGCGGCGGCGCATAACGGGCCTGCATAAAGCTTTCAGTCAGCGTGTGCATATCTTCGCCGATCTCGGGCCAGGAGGCAACAATCGAGGCTTCGTACTCGCGGGGCGTCTGCGATTCGCGGCGGGGATACCCTACTTCTCGTGCCCGCCGCAGAATGCTGAGGTAGAAATAGCGGGTACGTTCTGTGGCCGACATTCCGGCCAGCCGCACGAACCGCCAGGGCAGTTCGGGAGTGATTCCCCCTACCTCCAGGTTAAGTCCACGGCCGAGACGCTCCCTCAACGCGCTCACTCCTGCTTCTGCCCGCCCCCAGAAGACGCGCCACCACGCCACCAGCCGCGACCACCAGGCAAGCCCCCACTTTCGCGCTGCCCGGCGACGGACAAGGAAGAGCACGAGAAAATAAATGACCACGGTCAGTAACCCGGCCCAGAAGGCTGCCCCCCCGGCCCAGGGAGGCAGCAGGGGAGGATTCTCGGCCGCAGGAGGCGGTGGGGGTGGGGG
>RFJM01000191.1 GCA_003694905.1 Caldilineae bacterium | reverse complement strand
GGCTCTGGCTTCAGAGGTAACCGGGGTGGCGACATTGGTCGAATATCGCCTGGACCTCATGGGCAAGTTCGACCTGGAGCGCCTTATCCGCGAAACGCCGCTTCCGTGTATCATTACCTGCCGCTCGCAGGCCCATGGAGGGCGATTCCAAGACAGTGCCGATGCACAGCTCCGCATCCTGCGGGAAGCATATGAGCGGGGTGCACCGTATGTGGATGTGGAATGGGAACAGCTACACCGCTTCCCAAGAGGAGATGGGCCGGGTAAGATCATCGGCTCCTTTCACGATTTCCGGAGTATCGGATGGGACTGGCTGACCCTGGCCGAGCACATCCATATGCTGGGAGCCGACATCGTGAAGCTGGTGGGGACGGCCTCTTCGCCGGAGGATGTCCTCACACCTCTTGCCTGGCTACACCACTGGCCCCAACCTGCCATCGGCATCGCCATGGGCGAGCACGGGGTGGCCTCACGCCTGCTGGCTCCCCGTTTTCCACGGGCCTTCCTCAGCTTCGCTGCCGCCGAACAGGGCACCGCGCCCGGCCAGATCGCTGCGCATGATATGGTCTCTCGGTACGCCTACCACCGTCTGGCCTCTGCCGAACGTGTCCTCGTCCTCCTCACGCCTTTTCCCGTCCCCTGGTCCCTGGTAGACACTTATCGTGACAAGCTGGCCCAGGACTCAGACCAGGCCGAGACCCTGCTCCTCCCACTGCCCGTCTCCTCCCTCGGGCCGAGACTGTGGCGCGCGCTGCATCTCGCCCGCGTCGAGGCCATCGTCGCCCTGCCGGGCGTACGCAAGCAGCCTGAGCTGGCCCATTGTGGTGTGGATGCCCGTGCATCGGCCTGGAATCTGCGCCGGGGCACCTCCTTGCACTCGGATACCAGCCGGGTGGACCCCAGGCTGCTGACAAATCTCCTGCACTCCTGACACGACAACGACTTGCATGAAGCTGCTGACCTTCCGCTACCGCACGGCCACCCTTGCCGGTGTGCTGGAGGGGGACCTGGTGTATCCGCTCCCCTGGCCCGATGTGAGAGCGGCAGCCACCGCCGGTGATGAGGCCATCGCCGAGGCCGCCTCCGCAGCCCAACCCCTACCTCTGAACACGCTTACCGTGCTGGCTCCAGTCTTGCAACCGGGAAAGATCATCGCCGTGGGACTCAACTACCGCGATCACTGTCTGGAGCAAAACCTGCAGCCGCCCGACTTTCCCACCATCTTTGCCAAGCTTCCTTCTTCGGTCAACCATCCCGGTGCGGAGATCCGCTGGGACCCGGTGCTGACACAGCAGGTGGATTACGAAGCCGAACTGGCCGTGATCATCGGCCGCCGGGCCCGTCGCGTGCCACGGAAACAGGCATACGATTACATCTTCGGCTATACCTGCCTGAACGATGTGACAGCCCGCGACCTGCAACGCCGCGACAAGCAGTGGGTGCGGGGCAAAAGTCTGGATACCTTTTGCCCGATGGGTCCGGTTGTCGTCACACGCGAACAAATGCCTGATCCCCACGGTCTGGCCATTCGCGCCTACGTGAACGGCGAACTCCGCCAGGAGAGCAATACCGATCAGCTCATCCACGATGTGCCCGCCCTGGTGGCCTACTGCTCGGCTGCCTTCACCCTGGAACCGGGGGATGTCATCACCACGGGTACGCCCGGCGGCGTCGGCGTGTTCAGAGATCCCCCCGTCTTTCTGGCACCGGGCGACGAAGTCGTGGTGGAGATCGAGCAGATCGGACGCCTGGTCAACAGAGTCGGACCCTACCTGACCTGAACCTCACCATTCCGGAGCTTCATCCCAATGAGCCTGCCTCCTTATCTCCTCTATGTGGGAGATTTCATCGCCATTCTTCTCTTTGCAATTCTGGGACGTCGTTCCCACGGCCTACCGACCGACGCCGCCGCCTTTGCCGAGACCTTTCAGACGGCGGCACCGTATCTGATCGGCTGGTTCCTGGTGTCGCCCTGGTTGGGGGCATTCCGTCCCCTCGCCCGACAAGACATCCTGAGCACACTGCGGGTCATCGGCCTGGCCTTCCTTCCTGCCTTTGTCGTTGGGAGCATCGTGCGGGCGCTGTTCGTGGGCCACGTCAGCCCCTGGACCTTCTACGTCGTCACGTTTGTGGTCTTGCTCGCTCTGCTGTTGGGATGGCGGGTGCTGTATACCTTCGCCTTCGGGCAGCGATTCTAGCCTCACACCCTTTTCTCATCCTGTTGCACAGTGGTCACAGGCGGACCCAAGCCAAGAGGAGGACCCTCGCTGACCGACATAGAGCAAGAGATCGGCGAAATCGCGCGGGGGGCGGGAGTGGGGCTGGGGGGCAACATTGTTTTCTACGGCATTAGCTATCTGTTCGGCATCCTGGTGGCCCGCCAGGTCGGAGCCGAGCAGTACGGGCTCTACACACTGGGCGTCACCGCGGTAAGCCTCTTCAGCCGTGTCACCATTGTGGGCCTGGACCGGGGCTTGATGCGCTTCGCCAGCATCAGCCGGGGAGAGCAACGGGGTAGCGCCCTGCGCCATGTGGCCGTCCTGGCTCTTGTGGTGGGAGCCCTGACGGGAACGTTGGGGGCACTGATCCTCTGGCTTGCGCCTGATTGGGTCCTGCGCACACTGCGCTGGCAGGAACAGAGCGGGTTGCGCCCTCTATTGCCGTTGCTCGCCGTCACCGTCCCGGCCATGACCCTCACCGGCATCGCCATTGCGGGCACGCAGGCATTCCGCACCATGCGCTACCGCGCCCTGGTAACCAATGTCTTCCAGCCCTTGCTCAAACTCCTGGCGGCGTTGCTGCTCATTCCCCTGCTGGGCCCGCAAGCGCTGGCTCCCGTGCTGGCCTTCATTCTCTCGCAGGTCTTGGGTACGCTCCTGGCCCTCTACTTCCTGGCGCGACTGGCCCGGAGCATCCCGCCACTAGGCGACCCCGAACAGGCGTTGGGCAGCAAGCTGGCCCGTTTCTCCGCGCCTCTCTTTCTCTCCAACGTCATCGAGTATCTCAACGGGCGTACCGAACTGATCGTCCTGGGCATGTTCCTCACCGCGGATTTCTCCGGCATCTACAATGCCTCCATTCGCCTGGCCGGGCTGGGTCTGATCGTGCTGACGGCCTTCAACGCCATCTTCTCGCCCATGATCTCTGACCTCCATCATCGGCACAAGACCGGGAACCTGGCCACCCTTTTCAAGCTGGTCTCTCGCTGGATCGTGGCGGTGGCCATGCCCATCTTCCTGGCACAGATGCTCTTTGCGCCCCGGCTGATGTCCCTCTTCGGGCCTGAATTCGTCGGCGGGGCAAGTGCGCTGCGGCTGCTCAGCCTGGGACAGATGGTCAACCTGGCTACCGGCTCCGTCGGCATCATGCTGATCATGTCGGGACGTACCGATGTGACCTTTCTCAACTCACTGCTCACCCTGGTCCTGGCGCTGATCCTGGATTTTCTGCTGGTGCCGCGGTTGGGTCTGACAGGCGCGGCCACGGCCGGTGCGCTGGTGCTGGCCGTCGTCAATCTGGTGCGATTAGCCGAAGTCTGGGCCCTGTTGCGCATCCATCCCTTCAGTCTTCCTTACCTCAAGCCCTTCGCGGCTGCCCTACCGGCCGCACTGGCGGGGCTTGCCTGGAACCGCTGGTTGCCGTTGCAGTCTCTGCTCTATCTGGCAGCAGCGTGCATCGCGGTTGGGCTGGTATACCTGCTGGCCCTACTGGCACTGAGGCTGGATGAGGGAGACATGGCCATCTTGAAAGCACTGCGCGCGCGGCTCATCGACCAACCACTACGCAAGAGCAACCTCTGAGTTCGGGGAAGAAGGCAAGGTGGGGAGCAGACGGAAGCGAGGGGCGAGATCGGTCTACGGGCACGATCAGATCGCGTCCATGTCGGCCCCCTCCTCATCGGGCAAGAAGGCCGCGAAGACCTCGTTCCCCAGCAATCGCCCGGCAGGTGTCAGGCGCACCCGCTCTGCCGTTATCTCCAGCAACTCGCGCGCTGCCAGCTCGGCCAACTCCGCTTGATACACATCCGCGACATCCCTGCCAAACCGGCGGCGGAAATCCTGTCTTGATACTCCCACCCCCACCAGCCGCAGCCCCAGCATCATCGTTTCCCCCATCTCCAGTTCAGGGGAAATGTTTTCTTGGAAGTCGATGGGGGTCTCTCCCCGTTCTACCGCTGCGATGTAGGTGGGCACCGAGCGGACGGTAGACCAGCGACGGCGTCCATCGTAGCTGTGGGCACCGGGGCCGTAGCCCAGATAGGGTTCGTTGCGCCAGTAGACGAGATTGTGTCGGCAGGCATAGCGGGGCAGCCCGTCGGCTTCCAATGGTCCTTCGGCCCAGTTGGAGATCTCGTATTGATGATACCCGGCCGCGGCCAATCGTTCGCCGGCGAGCTCGTAAAGATCCGCGGCCAGGTCGGGGTCGGGCTCGGCCACCTGACCGCGGGCCACCCAGGTTGCGAGGGGGGTGTCAGGCTCCACGGTGAGACTGTAAAGGGAGAGATGCCGGGGGGCCAGCGCGATGGCCCGGTCCAGAGTGCGCTGCCAGGTCGCCATTCTCTGGCCCGGCAAGCCGAAGATGAGGTCCAGATTGATGTTGTCGAAACCGGCGCGGCGTGCCATCTGCATCGCTTGCTCGGCTTCAGCAGCCGTGTGGATGCGTCCCAGAAAACGCAATTCCTCATCGTCGAATGACTGTACCCCCATGCTGAGGCGGTTCACACCACACGCTCGCAGCGCCTGAAAGCGGCTTTGATCCACGGTGCCCGGATTCGCTTCGCTGGTGATCTCGGCATCCTCCTGCAGGCGGAAACCCTCGCGCACCGCAGCGAAGATGGCGCGCAGATGTGCCGGCTCGAGTACGGTCGGTGTGCCACCCCCCAGGAACAGGCTCCGTACGCGCGGATGGCCGCGCCGCTCACCGTCCTCCCGGACCGCGCGGCTCAAGGCCTGCACATAGGCGTCGTAGAGCCGTTCCTGCCCGGCATAGGTATTGAAGTCGCAATAAGGGCACTTGCGCTGGCAAAAGGGAATGTGCAGGTAGAGTGCCAGGGGCAGAGAGGCCATCAGCTGTGGCTCGGCCTGGCCGGAGGGTTTTCGAAACGGAAGCCGTGGCCCCGCACCGTGATAATGTACTGATGATGGGGGTCCAGCTCGGCCAGGCGCTCGCGCAGGCGACGCACCAGCGCGTCGATGGCCTGCTCGGTGACTCCCTCGCTGTCGGCATCCGGCCAGACCACCCGCACCACCTCTTGCCGGCTGACGACCGCGCCCTTGGCCCTGACTAATGTCTTCAGCAGCCGGTATTGGGCCACCGACAGGGGCGGGTCCAGTTCCTGACCGTGGATGGCGACGGTGCGCCGCGTGTCATCCAGATGCAGGCCCACGGTTTCGCTGCCGGCCGGCAGGTCGATGGTGAGGGGGGCCGTGGCACCGGCATCCACAAAGGCGAGCCGGAATCGCAAAGCTATCTGGATCTCGTCGCCGTCCTGCAAGAGATGGCCGTCGACAACCGGTTCGCCGTTGACGTAAGTGCCGTTCTTGCTGTTCTTGTCGTACAGATAGTACCCATCGGCGCGGCGGATGATGAAGGCATGTTCGCGCGACACCACACGTTCCGGCAGGATGATCTCGCAATCGGGACTGCGGCCGATGCGGATCAGATCGCGATCGAGGGGCCAACGCTGGCCGCCTCCTTCGCTGCGCTGGAGGATAAGCATGGCGACTTCTTGCTGTTTCATGGTTCCCGTAATTACTGAGAAGAAGTGTGTGCGGATCTCGCCGCAGCTAGAGCAGAGGCGCCCCCAGACTGACGCCCAGCGAGAGCAGCAACAAGAACAAGGCCAGGGCCAGAAGCAGGCCGTTGGCGCTGATGGCCTCACGCCAGCCCGGTTCCTCGGGCAGGTAGACGCCGCCGGGGGTTACGATCTCGCCGGGGTTGAAGAGCAAGTCCGAGAAATCCTCGGCCGAGGGGGGTCGGTCATCGGGGTGCATGGCCAGCGCTGCCATGATGGCCCGCTCGGTGCTGATGGAAATGGCGGGATTGATGGTGCGAGGGGGTGGGAGGCTGCCCGGCTGCAGGAAGCGCTGGCGGGCATCGGTAGGGGGCTGAAGGGTCAGCAGATGATAGAGGGTGGCTCCCAGGGCGTAGAGGTCGCTGCGGGCGTCGGTGTGGCCTGTGTCACCACCATACTGCTCCAGGGGTGTGTACTGGACCGTGCCCCGGCCCTGCATCACGGTAACGGTGCGGGCGTCATCCGTCAGCAATAGCTTGACGAGCCCAAAGTCCACCAGTTTGATGTGGCCGCTGGGGGTGAGCTTGATATTGGACGGTTTGATATCACGATGTAAGACCGGCGGAGTACGACTATGAAGATAGCTAAGGGCATCGCAAAGCTGTCTGGTCCAGTCCAGCACCTGATCCTCGGGCAGGAACTCGCCCCGACGTTTGGCTTCGTCGATGATCTCCTTCAAATCGCGGCCGGGCACGTAATCCATGACCAGATACTCCCGGCCGTTCTCGGAGAAGTAGTCGCTGACCTTGGGCAGGTTGGGATGGTCCAGTTGCGCCAGGATGCTGGCTTCCTGGTAGAATTGCTGCTGATAGGCCTCCAGATCGTCTTCGTGGCTGATGAGGCTGGGCAGGATCTCTTTGATGGCGCACATGCGGCCGGTAAGGTGAGTGTCGGCGGCTTTGTACACGGCGCCCATGCCGCCCTGACCGATGAGCGCAATGATCTTGAAACGGTCTTGAAGAATGGTGCCTGCGGGAAGGGTCGCTGTACTCACGATGGCAGCCCGGGATCAGGGGGATGGTGGGGTGGGACGCAGTTCGCGGCGGAAGAGATTGATCAGCAAGGGCAGAAGGCCGCCTGCAAAGGTGACCAGGGGAATGGTAAGGGGGCCGAGTTGTTGCTCGAGATAGGGGCTGCCCGGCAACCAGCCCAGGGCGTAGAGAAGATAGGCCAGCTGCCCGCCGATGATGGAGGTCAGCACGTCCTGGAGGAGGAGATGGCGGGGCTTGTAGGCGGCACGGCTGCTGAGATAATGGGCGGCGGCTGCCAGGAGGTTGGCGAGCAAAGCCAGCAGGAAGACGTTGAAGTTCACGCGCTGCGAGAGCCCTTCGATGCCGGGATTGCGGCTGAACAGCCCGCCGCCGGGCGTCGCCCGCGGGGTGGGGG
>RFJM01000190.1 GCA_003694905.1 Caldilineae bacterium | reverse complement strand
TCCCCACCCCGGCCCTCCCCTTCCCTCTCCGCTGCGGAGAGGGAAGGGGAGGGTGTGGGAGGGGTTAGGAGAGGTCAAAAGCCCGGATTGTCAAGGCAGTGGGATGGTTGGCAGTGTAGCCTCGATGGTTGAAATTCGTTGCAGCGTCAGCAGCGGCCCGAGATCACCCGATTTCGAGCCTGCCGAGGCTACGAAACCGCCAATTGTGGGCCTGCCGAACGGAGCAGGCACAATTTCAACCAAACAAGATACACTATCTGGAGGCGTTTGGGAGCGACTGCCTCAGTCATGTTATAATAATCTTCGGACGCTGCGAGGCCGAGCCTCCGGCGGCCATTTGCTGCTAGAGACCTTTGCAGTCAGTCTCCCTTGTGCATGTTGGTTCCCCGCCAAAACAGGGATGTCGGCCACAAGTGGCCCGTTTCTCTCCCTGTTGCCGCCGGGCAGTGCGCGGCAAAAAAGCCGGCATCAACGGAGGAGACTATCCCAAATTTCTGTATCAGGAGCAAACCATCTGTGGTATTCCAACGTTTTCGACGCGCCACGGTCGATCCGGCCGATCAGCAGAAACTCGATCAAAGTCTGAGCAAGACCCGGCGAGGTGTGCTCGGTCGCATCGGCACCATCTTCCAGGCTAATGAGATCACAGAAGAACTGTGGGAAGAGCTGGAAGAGGTACTCATCATGGGCGACGTGGGTGTAGACACCACGATGAAGCTGGTGGCAGCGACGCGAGATCGGGTCGCCCAAGCCGGCATCAAGCGTACCGACGAAGCCTACGCCCTATTGAAAGAGGAGATGGTGCGCATACTCCAGGCCGATGCTCCTCCTCTCGACATCGACAACCCCAACCGCCTCCTCACGGTGGTGCTGGTGGTAGGGGTGAACGGCTCGGGCAAAACGACATCCATTGGCAAGCTGGCCCACTACTATCGCAAGCGGGGCAGGCGGGTGGTGTTGGCGGCCGCCGACACCTTTCGCGCTGCAGCCATCGATCAGCTCAAGGTGTGGGGCGAGCGTGCCGGGGTTTCGGTCATCTCGCACATGCCGGGGGCCGATCCCGGTGCGGTCGTGTATGATGCCATCCGCGCCAGCCAGGAGTCGCGCGATGCCGATATCCTTATCATCGACACCGCCGGACGCCTGCATACCAATTACAATCTCATGAAAGAGATGGAGAAGATCCGCAACGTGGCGCAACGGCAGGTGCATAAGGCCCCCCACGAGGTACTTCTGGTGCTCGACGCTACAACCGGACAGAATGCCATCACCCAGGCCAGCAAGTTCGGCGACAGCGTAGGGGTCACCGGTGTGATCCTGACCAAACTGGACAGCACGGCCAAGGGCGGCGTGGTATTGGCCATCGCCGATCAGTTGGGTGTCCCCGTTCGTTTTGTGGGCACCGGTGAGAAGATCGAGGATCTGGCGGAGTTCGATCCCTGGGTGTTTGTCGAGTCTCTGTTGGAGCACGAATAGATACCGCGACCGGGCCTCGAGCCGTTAGGCGAGAGCACGGTACCGGTCCGACCGTTTGATTGTTCTTGCAAGCATCCTGCTTGCCCACCCCATTAAGAGAGAAGATAGCTATGAGCGAAACGCGTACGTTGCTGGAATCCCTGGAGGAACGCCTCCAGACAATTCGGGGGCGTCTTTGACTGGCCGGCGAAGCTGGCAGAACTTGAGAAACTGGAAAAACAGGCATCGGATCCCGACCTTTGGTCTGACCCCAAAGCAGCGCAAACCATCATGCGGCGTCTCTCGACACTCCGCGAGCAGATCAAGGGATGGGAGGATCTGAGACAACAGGTCGCGGACGCGCTGGAACTGCTGGAAATGGCCGAGGCAGAGGAGGATGAGGAGACGCTGGCCGAACTGGCAACCGAGGCGGAGGCCCTGGCCGAGGCCGTCGATCGCCGCGAGCTAAGCCTGGCGCTTTCGGGCGAGCACGATCAGGGCGACGCCATCCTGGCCATCCATGCCGGCGAGGGGGGGACCGAGGCCCAGGACTGGGCGCAGATGCTCTTGCGTATGTACCTGCGTTGGGCCGAGCGCCACGGCTACAAGACCACCATCACCGACCAGACGCCCGGTGAGGAAGCCGGCATCAAAAGCGTAACGGTCGAGGTAGAGGGCCCTTGGGCTTACGGCTATCTGAAAGGCGAAAAGGGGAACCACCGTCTGGTGCGCATCAGCCCCTTCGATGCCAGCCGTCGCCGCCACACCTCCTTCGCCAAGGTGGAAGTGCTGCCCCTCCTCGACGACGACATCGAGATAGAAATCCACCCCAACGATATCCGCATCGATGTCTTTCTGTCGGGTGGCGCTGGGGGCCAGAATGTGCAGAAAAACGCCACCGCAGTGCGTCTGACGCATCTGCCCACCGGCATCGTGGTCACCTGCCAGAACGAGCGCAGCCAGACCCAGAACCGCGAAACCGCCATGAGGGTCCTGCGTTCGCGGTTATACGAGATCGAGCTACGCAAGAAGGAAGAACAGGAAGCTCAGTTGCGCGGCGAGTATGTCAAGGCCGGCTTCGGCTCCCGTATCCGCAACTACGTGCTTCATCCCTACCAAATGGTCAAGGATGAGCGCACCGGTTACGAAACGGGCAATGCCGCAGCCGTGCTCGACGGCGACCTGGATCCCTTCATCGATGCCTGGCTGAGGATGCAGATTGGTGAGACGGCCTGATACGTCGTCTCACCAATCGTTGTAGTCGTTATAGGTGTTGTAGTCCATCTGGTCGTAGTACGACTGATCGTCCTGCCGGCGCTGGTAGTCGAGGAGGTCCTGTTGTTGGTCATATAGTTGCCGGTCGTATTCCAGATCCTGCTGCTCCTGGTCCTGCTGCACGGCCAGGCAATTGCTGCACAGACCGCTGGCTACGGCGGGCGCGCCACACTGGGAACAGCGGGCCCCGGTCGCACTCGAGTTGGGCTGGACACGGCTTCCCCGGGTACTGCCACTCCCTTCCTCTTCGGCCGTATTGACCAGGTGTTGTGCCACGGCTGCCATACTGTTCCAGACGTCGATGTAGCCGTTGAGGGTTTTCGCCAGTTGCTGTTCGATGATTTCCCGAGCATCCGGGCTCAAGCCCCCAAAGATATTGTCCCTCAGATCGCGGTCTTGCAGAAGCTGTTGTCCACTGCTGATCTGGCCTTCCACGAAGCCGATAAACTCTTCGCCGAGAAACAGTTGCCAATGCTGGTGGATGAAAGCCTGGCGGTCGGCCTCTTGCAGTGAGGCCAGGCCGTCGAGCAGTTCTTGCTGGTTCATGTATGCACGCTCCATGTGTGTGTGGATATAACGGTGGGACCCATTATGCACGGATGTCGGCGGATTGCAAACGACCTTCCGGCAACCCCTCGCGATATGTCCGGCCCTCCCCAAGAAGTCGGCTTACCGCAGAGTGCGCTGAGTTCGCCGAGAAATGGACTCCCAATCGCGCTTCTCACAAAAGTACAGCGCCTCGGACGAGGCGCTGCAAGGCTGGGGGACAGGGATTCGAACCCCGACTAAGTGATCCAGAGTCACCCGTTCTGCCGATTAAACTATCCCCCAGTAAGGCGGGTATTTCTTGTGGCGAACACCAATAAGTATACTCATCTTTCTCTCCGCTGGCAAGATCTGATCAGCGGGTGGGTTCATCTTCGAGGCGGTTTGCCGCTTTCGATTCTCCCCACGGCTACCCCCGAGAGGGAGAAGGAGCCCCTTGTTCTGCTATACGATTCTGGGGCGACCGGAGGACGCGGATGTGGAACGCCGGTTGGCACCCCCTGCGTCATGGCCTTGAGCCGCAATGCCGGCCATGGCCGATCTTGCGGTCGCGATACATTCATGCTTCGGCGCGGCGCAGGCTGAAGCCCACCCGAAAAGCATCGTCGGGCATGGGGGAGGGATTGTAGGTGGTGTGCAGGCGGTAGTCGGATTCGGCCAGACGGATGTCTGCAAAATGCAACAATGCAGCCATGGTCACCATGATCTGCACCTCGGCCATGCCGGCGCCCGCGCATGTGTGAGCGCCGAAACCATAGGGGGCAAATGCCCCGGGTTGGCGGTGCTCATTGCGCGGGTGCATACAGCGCTCGATGTCGAACCGATGCGGTTCCGCATAGATCTCGGGGTCGAAATGCGCCACGCCCGTGGCCAGCATCAGCGCCTCGCCTTCCTCGACGCGGTGGCCCGCAAATGCGAAATCGCACGTTGCGTGGCGAGGTACCATGGGCGCCACGGGATACATACGCAACGTCTCGATGGCAGTGGCGTAGAGAACCGGCATGTCCCGCAAGCGCGCCGCGGAGAGGGGCCCGGCCGCAAAAGTTTGGTCTACCTCATCCCGCAAGCGTGCCAACAGGGCCGGATCGCGCAGCAGTGCATAGAGCATGAAGGAGAGCGTACCCGCGGCCGTGTCGATACCTGCCAGGTAGGGGCCGACGACACCGATGAGCAGGTCGCCCTCCGAGATCAGGCCCGGATTCTCTTCGATGGCGGCCAGGAAGTAGTCCACCAGATCGGGCTCCCGATCCGGGTCTTTGTCCGCCTGGTGTTCTGCGACCAGACGGCGGGCCAGATCCATGACCCGCCTGTGAGAGCGCCGATAGGCCGGAAACCGTAGTGTAAACAAAGGTTGTTGCCCCAACACGGCATTCAGCAGGTTGCGCATGAAGACCACGAAGTCATCGAAAACCTCGCCCGGCCCGCTCCCCAGCGTGATCTGTCCGATCTGCTCGGCAACCAGACGTTGCATAAATTCGCGCACCACTACAACCCTACCCGCGGGCCGGGCCGATACCGCGCGGCGGGTCGTCTCCACCAGAGTGGGGAGTTGTGCCTGGGCAGTGCGCCGGGAGTAGGGTTTCTTGATGATCTTGCGCAGTTGAGAATGCAGGGGGCCATCAACACCGGCCAGAAAGTGCTCGGCCTCGACTTCGCGGGCAAACGTGGCCCAGTCACGAGCTCCGGACATGATCCTATCTCCCTCGCGGGCAGCAAAGCGATTGGCGGCCGGCCCGGCCAGTACCGTGAAACGCCGGTGCAAAGCTCCCACCCGGAAAATCGGTCCCAGGTCGAGATACTGCTCCAGCAGGAATCCCAGGGGATCGGCGCGCAGCGCGAGCGCACTGCCTAATAGCGGCAAACCTGCCGCGAGCGGTGGACGTGTAAGCATTGAGATTTCTCCTTAGTGGGTCGCGGCGCGGCCCTTCGGTATGGACGAAAGCGCCCTGCCCCTCTAACGGCGCTCGATGGACATGGGCATTCCCGCATGGGGCCGGAGACTGGTGACGGCCTGGGGTATCGGGCGGTAGCCGGGACGGACGTTCAGGCGATAGAGCTGGGCCACGGCCGCGATGACCAGATGGGCCTCCAGCAGCGCGAAATTGTTGCCCAGACAAATACGTTGCCCCGCGCCAAACGGAAAGTAGGAATAACGATGGCGCCCCTGGCTACGCTCGGGAGAAAAGCGTTCGGGCTCAAATGCTTCCGGGTTGTGCCAGAAATCGGGGTGGCGATGGGTAATGTAAGGCGTCACGATCACCATCGAGCCACCGGGGATGTGGTAGCCATCAATGATATCATCATCTCTGGCATCGCGCACATATCCCCACACGGGCGGGTACAGACGCAGGGCTTCGTCGATGACCATACGGGTGAAAGGGAGCTTCGGCAGGTCGGAAACTGTGGGTGGCCTACCGGCCAAAACCCTGTCCACTTCTTCCTCCAACCGCGCCCGCACATGAGGATGGGTGGAGAGCAGGTACCAGGTCCAGGTCAGCAGCTGTGCGGTGGTCTCGTGGCCTGCGAAGAAGATGGTGAGCACCTCGTAACGAAGCTGCTGCTCGTCCATCCCCTCTCCACTCTCCTCGTCCCTGGCGCGTAGCAAGATGCTGAGCAGATCACGTTGTGCCTGCGGTTGATTTCGCCGGGCCGTGATGATGCGCTCCATGAAAGCATTGACCGCGCGCATGGCTTCGTGCACGCGACGGTTGGACGGTGTGGGCCAGCTCAGAGGAAATTCGAACAACGACGTCGAGCGCTTGCCCACGAACTGCAGCATGTCGTTGAAAGCCCTGGCTGCATCCCGCGCCTCTTCGCCAACGGAAAAGCCGAACATCGTCTGGCCGATGATGTTCATGGCCAGCCTCATCATCTCCTCATTAATGTCCACATAAACACCCGGTCTGGCCCACATCTCCCAGCGTTTGAGCAAGCCCGAAATGGCTGCGATGATATCCTCGGCGAAGGCCAGCACATCCTGGGGGCGGAAAGGTGGTTGCATGAGCCGGCGCTGCCGGCGCCAAAGCTCTCCTTCGCTGGTGAACAACCCGGTGCCCAGAAAGACCCGTAGTCTGTCGTAGCCACGGCCTTTGGGGTAATTGGCCGCGTGACTCACCAGCACATGCCGCACGTGCTCGGGGTGCACCAGCAAGTGCATGGGCATGGGGCCCATCTGGAAACGCACGATATCGCCGTAGCGATGCCAGGCCTGCACGAAGTATTCGAGACGCCCGGCGCCGGTGGAATCGCGCAGATTCCCGAAGATGGGCGAGCCGGGTGGGCCCGGTGCCATGGCGGGTTTTGCGGTCAGCCTGCGATTGGAGTCTGTATGATCCATCGATACTTCCTTGGTGCGCGCATCCGGGAACGCAGAGCTTACGCCCAGGTCAATTTGGCGCGCACGTGAACGGTTTTCTGGCCGGGGCGAGGAAGGGGAACTACCGTGTCGGAGATGATACGGCCGTTCACTTCCAGGACAACATGATTGCCGGGTGCTTCGCGCACGACCTCGATATGATACTCCGCGCCGCGGAACTTGCGGGTGGCACGGAACCCTTGCCACGAGGCCGGAATCACCGGTCTGATCTCCAATCCCTCGTAGCGGGGGCGTATGCCCAGAATCCACTGAGTGATGGCCACATAGTTCCAGGCGGCCGTGCCCGTCAGCCAGGAGTTCTTGGCCTCACCGTGTGTGGGCGCTTCCTTGCCTGCGATCATCTGAGCGTAGACGTACGGCTCGCAGCGATGAAGATCCGCCATCTCCTCGCGTGCGGAAGGATTGATGCGCCGGTAATAGTCGAACGCCCTATCTCCGTTGCCGACCATCGTCTCGGCAATCATGATCCAGGGGTTGGTGTGGCAGAAGATGCCGCCGTTCTCTTTGTAGCCGGGCGGATAGGATGAGATCTCGCCCAGGTGAAGATAGTAGCGGGAATAGGCAGGATCGAGAAGAACGATGCCGTGGGGTGTCGCCAGTCGCTGGGCCACCGCTTCCAGCGCCAGCCTGGCCCGGCCGTCTTCCAGCCCCACCCCGGCCATGATGCAGATCCCTTGCGGTTCGATGTAGATCTGCCCCTCGGGGCATGTGTGGGAGCCGACCTTGTGGCCAGAGGCATCGTAGGCACGCAGAAACCAATTGCCGTCCCAGCCGTGGGCGGCAATCGCTTGCTCCATCTCGCTTGCTGCCTGCTCCCAGCTTTCGGCATCGGTGTAGATGAGTTCGTGTCGGGCAATGGCGGCCATTTCACGGGCGGCCAGCACAAACAGCCCCGCGATAAAGATCGACTCGGCCACGTCGCCCTTGACGCGATTCTCCGTCGTCTGAAAGGACTCGCCCGGCTCCTCCGAAAAGCAGTTCAGATTCAGGCAGTCGTTCCAGTCGGCGCGGCCGATCAGGGGTAGACCATGGGGACCAAGCCGCTCGAGCGTGTAGCGCAGGGCCCTCTCCATGTGCTCGTAGAGCGGCGCTTCGCTGCCAGGCGTATTTTCGTACACGACCTGCTCATCCAGAATCGACCAGTCACCCGTCTCTTTCAGATAGGCAGATATGGCCAGCACCAGCCACAAGGGATCGTCGTTGAAACCCGAGCCTATGGCGTCGTTGCCCTGTTTGGTGAGGGGCTGGTACTGATGATAGGCACCGCCGTTCTCGAGTTGCGTGGCGGCCAGGTCCAGCAGGCGCTGCCGCGCCGCATTGGGCAATTGCTGTACGAACCCCAGCAGATCCTGGTTGGAATCGCGGAAGCCCATGCCGCGGCCGATACCCGACTCGAAGAAACTGGCCGAGCGGGACATGTGGAAGGTTACCTGACACTGGTAGGCGTTCCAGATGTTGACCATGCGATTGGTGTGTTCATCTGGCGTTTCCACTTGCAGAATGCCCAGGCTCTCCTCCCAATACGACTGCAGGTCCGCAAAGGCGGCATCCACCCAGGCCGGCTTGAGATAGCGTTCGATGAGAGGCGCGACCCGGCTCTTGTTCAAGAACTGTGAGTCGGGTGGGCTGAACTTCGCCTCCGGTGGATTCTCGTGATAGCCTAGCAGGAAGATGATCTGATGCGAAGCCCGCGGGGGCAACTCCAGGCGGATGTGGTGCACACCCACCGGCGCCCAACCGTGCGCGATGGACTCGGACGTCTCACCTCGCTCGACCGCCAGGGGGCATTCCCAGCCGCGATAGGGTCCCAGAAACGCCTCGCGCTGCGTCTCGAAACCGGCCAAAGGCTCTGAGCAGGCAAAATAGGCAAAATGATTGCGCCTCTCGCGGTACTCGGTCTTGTGGTAGATGACACTTCCCTCCACCTCCACCTCACCGGTGTTGAAATTACGCTGGAAGTTGGTGGCGTCGTCCCAGGCATCCCACAGCGCGAATTCCACCAGCGAGAAGAGGGACAGGGCCGCGGGCTCGGCGCGGTGGTTGGTCAAGACCACTCGCCACACTTCCACATCGGCGCCGCGCGGGATGAAATAGGTGGTACGGGCCTCAATGCCGGCGCGTACGCCGCCGATGATGCTATAGCCCAGGCCGTGATGACACCGATAGTCCTCCAGAGTACGCCGCGTGGGTTGCCAGCTGGGCGACCAGAACTCACCGCTCGTGTCATCGCGTAGATATAGATAGCGCCCGCCGTAGTCGGTCGGGACGTTGTTGTAGCGGTAGCGGGTAAGTCGGCGGAGTCGAGCATCACGATAGAAGGTATAGCCGCCGGCCGTGTTGGAAATCAGCCCGAATAGCCGCTCGCTGCCCAGGTAGTTGATCCAGGGCAAAGGCGTGTCAGGCCGTATGATCACGTATTCGCGTTGTTGGTCATCGAAATAGCCGTAGGCAGACATAGACGGTAGCAGGTAGGGGAAGAGGAATCGGCTCGATCATAAATCCGCCGGGATTATAGTTCAAATCGGGTGACACTCCCAGCCGGGTGTGTTTCAATTTGGGGGCAGCCGGGCGGCAGCGCCCCCCGGAAATAAGGCGGCCCGACCCGACCAGACGACTAACGACCGTTTCAGCTTGCCAAGCCGTGCTGCGTGGGCCGGCATCCGGACAGGCTGGAAAGCCTGTCCCACATCCAGCTCTGCCCGAGAAGCTGAACCCCCGGCCGCCTGTCTCGTTGACCGACGCCGCAGATGCGGGGGAGCGCCCGCGCAC
>RFJM01000189.1 GCA_003694905.1 Caldilineae bacterium | reverse complement strand
GCTTTGTCAAAGCCGTACGTGGCCCCATGCCCTGGACGCTGATCATGCCCACGGGTGGCGTCTCGCCCGACGAGGCCAATCTGCGTGCCTGGTTCGAGGCCGGGGTAGCCTGCGTGGGCATGGGCAGCAAACTGATCACTAAAGAGCTGGTCGCGGCCCGCGATTTCGACGCCATCCGGAGACGCACTGCCGAGACCATCCAACTGATCCGATCCCTGAAGGCCGAACTGAGCTAGTCGTTAATCCCCCACAACACCCTCTCCATGGAGAAGTCATGACCGACGCCTACCCCCGCATTGCTCGCCTGCGCACACCTGAGTTGTTTCGCGGCCGTATCGAGGAGCTGGGGATCAATCTGCCGTTCGACGAACAGGTCATCCCCGCGCCCGACGGCCCCCTGGCCCAACCCTATGTACTCAAGAACGGACGCGTCATCGGCAACCGCTTTGCCGTACACCCCATGGAGGGATGGGACGGCACACCCGACGGCCTGCCCACCGACTTCACGCGGCGGCGCTGGCGCAACTTCGGCCGCAGCGGCGGCAAGCTGATCTGGGGAGGTGAGGCCGTGGCCGTACGCCATGATGGCCGTGCCAACCCCAATCAGTTGATGATCTGCGAGCGGAACCTAAGCGGATTTGCCGACCTGCGCCGGACGCTGGTGGACGCCCACCGGCAGGCTCACGGCCGCACCGATGACCTGCTCGTTGGCTTGCAGCTCACTCACTCGGGCCGTTTTGCCCGGCCCAACGTCAAGACCCGCCTGGAACCGAAAATCCTCTACCATCACCCGGTCCTGGACCGTCTCTTTGCCATCGATCCCGACCTGCCGGTGTTGACCGACGGCGAGATCGACGACCTGATCGGCGATTTCGTGCGGGCGGCCGCCCAGGCGGCCTCGGTCGGCTTCGACTTTGTGGACATCAAACACTGCCATGGCTATCTCGGCCACGAGTTCCTCAGCGCCTACACCCGGCCCGGTCGCTACGGCGGCAGCTTCGAAAACCGCACCCGCTTCCTGCGCGAGGTCGTGGCCGGCATCCGCCGCGATGTGCCCGACCTCATGATCGGGGTGCGGGTGAGTGCCTTCGATTTCCCCCCTTTCCGGCCCGGACCCGATGGCCGCGGGGTGCCCCAGTGGCTCAACGACCAGGAGGGTCTCTATCCCTTCGGCTTTGGTGCGGACCATGACGATCCCTTCCGTGTGGCCATCGACGAAATCCTTGAGTTCCTGCAACTGCTGCGAGACCTCGACATCGAGCTGGTGAACCTCTCTTGCTGCAGTCCCTACTACAACCCCCATTTCATGCGCCCGGCCTACTTTCCTCCCTCCGACGGCTACCTGCCCCCCGAAGACCCCCTGGTGGGCGTGGCGCGGCAGATCAATGTGGTGGCCGCGCTCAAGCAGCGCATGCCCGACCTGGCCATGGTGGGCACCGGCTACAGTTACCTGCAGGAGTGGCTACCCAACGTGGCTCAATATGTCGTGCGTACGGGCATGGTCGACTTCGTCGGTCTTGGCCGCATGATCCTCAGCTATCCCGAAATGCCGGCGGACGTGCTGGCCGGGCGAGAACTGGACCGCAAGCACATCTGCCGGACCTTTAGCGATTGCACCACCGCGCCCCGCAACGGACTCATCTCCGGCTGTTATCCGCTCGACGAATTCTACAAGTCATTGCCCGAGGCCATTCAACTGCGCGAGATCAAGAAAAAGCCCGCCTGAGCCGGCACCTCGCAACCGGCTCGGGCGGGGAAAGCGTCACCGGCGGGTCGCCCTGTCCCGCTACGAAGTTTGACCGGCGCTCTGGGCGAGCAAGTGGGCAAATGACTGCCGAAACTTGGCCAGCTTCGGTGCAATCACCACGCGGCAGTAGCCCTGGTAGGGGTTGCGACGAAAGTAGTCCCGATGATAGTCCTCGGCGGGGTAGAAGGCGCCGGCACGGGTCACTTCCGTGACAATGGGCTGCGGCCAGATCTGCCGGGCTTCCAGTTCCGCGATCATCGCTTCGGCGGCCCGGCGCTGCTCCTCGTCGTGGTAGAAGATGGCCGAGCGATACTGTGTGCCCACGTCTGCACCCTGGCGGTTCAGGGTGGTGGGATCATGGATGGCGAAGAAGATGGACAACAGGTCGCGAAAAGACACGATCTCGGGATCGAAGGTGATCTGCACGGCTTCGGCATGCCCCGTTCGTCCCGAGCACACCTCCTTGTAGGTGGGATTCGGGACCCGGCCGCCACAATATCCGGGCACCACCCGATCTACCCCCCGGACTTGTTGATAGACGGCTTCCAGGCACCAGAAGCAGCCGCCCGCCAGGGTTGCAGTCTCTTGGCTCACGATGATACTCCTTGTGTTTGCAGTCGGGGCTGGTAGAGAAGACGCATCCCGTTGAGGGTTACCAGCAACGAGGTGCCCATGTCGGCCAATACGGCCATCCACATGGTCCCGGCGCCGGCCAGGACCAGGACGAAGAAGAGGAACTTAATGAGCAGACTGGCAGCGACGTTGACATAGACGGTGCGCATGGTGCGGCGACTCAGTTCTACGGCGTAGGGGACGGCCGCGAGACTATCGCGCATGAGGGTGATGTCGGCCGTTTCCAGCGCCTGGGCGGTGGTGCCCAGGGCAATGCCGACCGTCGCCTGCGCCAGAGCCGGCGCGTCGTTGATGCCATCACCGACCATGGCCACCTGACCGTGTTTTGCCACCAGTTCCTGTACGGCATCCACCTTGTCTGCGGGGAGGCAGTTGGCCTGTACCTCGGTCAGTCCGGCTTCCGCAGCCACCTGCCGGGCCGTCTCCTCGTCGTCACCGGTGAGCATGACCAGATGCTCTATGCCCAGGCGGCGCAGTTGCGCCACCGCCTCCCGACTCTCTTCACGAATGACGTCGGCCACGGCGATGAAGCCCCGATAGTCACTCCCTCGCGCGATCATCATGGTCGTGTGACCGCGGCGGGTCGTTTCATGGGCTTCATCGCAGTGTTCCTGCGGATGTCGGATGTTATCGTCGAAGTAGGCGTGGCTGGCAATCGTCACCGCCTCGCCTGCCACACTACCCTGTACCCCGCGTCCCACAAGGGCCTTGACGCCATCGGCCGCAGGATAGGTGTGTACCAGCCCTTGCTCCGCGGCCTTTTGCACGATGGCCGTGGCCAGAGGATGTTCACTACCCTTTTCCACCGACGTGGCCAGGGCCAGGAGATCCTCACACGCAGGGCAGATGCCCGTGTCGGGATCTGTGCAGTCCACCGCGCGCACATTCACCACCGTGGGCCGGCCCAGCGTCAGGGTACCGGTCTTGTCAAAAGCGATGGCGCGAACGCGGCTCAGGGTTTCCAGGTAGACCCCACCTTTGAACAGCACACCGTGGCGGGCACCGTTGCTGATGGCGCTGATGAGGCTGACCGGCGTGCTGATGACCAGCGCACAGGGACAGGCGATGACCAGCAGGGCCAGGGCGCGATAGAGCAACCCCTGCGTGGGATGGCCCGGAGCGATAAACGGTTGGCCCAGGAGCAAGGGAGGGAGAATGGCGACCAGCAGGGCAAGGACCACCACTACAGGAGTATAGTAGCCGGCGAAGCGGTCCACAAAGCGTTGTACGGGCGCCCGTTTCTCCTGGGCTTCCGCCACCATCTTGATCACGCGGGCGATGGTGTTGTCTTCGGCCAGACGTGTGACTTCGACCTCGATCGCACCCTCGCCATTGATGCTCCCCGCGAAGACCTCATCCCCACCGGCCTTCTCGACCAGACGGCTTTCGCCTGTGATTGGGGCCTGATTGACGGCTGTGGCACCCGCCACGACGATGCCATCCATGGCGATGCGTTCTCCGGGCTTGACCAGGATGCGGTCTCCCGGCCGGATTTGTTCGATACGCACGCGCTCCTGCCGCGTTCCGTTGGCGGCCCGACGCAGGCGGATGGCTTCTCGGGGTGCCAGTTCCATGAGACCACGAACTGAATCTCTGGCCTGATCCGCCGCGTACCCTTCAATGGCCTCGCCGATCACGAACAGGATCATCACTACCGCGGCTTCGGTGTAGGCCCCGATAAACAGTGCGCCAATGGCCGCAATAGACATCAGCACATTGATGGAGATCTGGCGGCTCAGGCGCAGGCTACGCCAGGCACTGCGAAAGATGGGGTAGCCGGCAATGAGCATGGCAGCCACAGCGCCTGCCTCCATCAGGAAATGCTGCACACCCCACCAGGGTAACAACTCTTCGAAGATCAGGCCGGGAAGAACCAGCAACGTGGCCAGCAGGGCGGCCCGTGCATCCCTGCGACTCCAGAGATAGGCCCACAGGCCGCGGCCGCGGATGCTGTTGGCGGGCCCTTCCCCCTCCGGTATCCTCGCCTCTAGCTCCACTTCATAACCGAGCTCTTGCACCCGCCGGACTACCTCGTCGCGCGCAACTTCCCCCTGTACTGTCAAGGTCTCGGTCGCGAAGCTCACCTGGCACTGCTCGACGCCGGCCAACGAGCCGACGCCGGCCTCCAGCGTTTGCGCGCAACTGGCGCAATCCATGCCGGTAATGCGCAATGTCAGTTCTGTTGGGACCGATGTTTCTTCCATGCTGTAGATCCTTTGCTTGAGGGCTAGCATCAGCGTATTGCGGATTTCGTACGCTCTGAGCCCATTCTACACCTTCAACTCGACTTGAAAGTCAAGACCCAATTTCCGAGAGCTCAACCCCTTCCCGTTCCAGAGCCAGGAATAGCCGCACCAGAATGAAAGCGTTGTCGCCCGACACCACCAGCAGATATCCCTCGTGCCCCACCGAGAACTCGGATTTCACGGATGGGTGAACCGTGCAATGGTCCTCGAGCTCGGCCAGCTTTTGCAGCGCCCGTCCCACTTCGGGCTCCTGGCTGACCACCAAGATGTGGTAGGCGTCCTGCTCCGACCAGATGTGGATATGCTGGCCGCGCAGACGTTCGAGTAGGGTCCTCGCCTCGGCTCCTGCCAGGTGACATCCCGTGCGCTGCAGCAGCCAATCGAGCATGGCCGCCGAGGAAACAGAGGCTCCCGAGTCGCCGCACACGCGATCCATCAGTTGCACGAAGGCAGCCGTGGCAGATTCCCGCGCCTGGCGGCGTTCCAGCAGGTCCTGCAGGAACAGGTTTAGCTCATGCCGCAATACCTGCAGGCGGGTGATCTCCTTTTCCAGAGCCAGGAAGCGCTCTTCGGTGAGCCTGATCAGTCTTTCGTCGCTTAGATGATTGCTGTCCCAGGCTTCCAGCAACGCCCTGACCTCGGCCAGCGTAAAACCCAGCCTCTGGGCCCGCTGGATCAAGCGCAGACGAGGGATGGCGCCCTCATCATATAGACGGTAACCACTCTCGCTGCGGGCTGCCGGTTGCAGGAGTCCTTCCTGTTCATAGTACCGCAATGTCGAAGGTCGAACTCCAACGGCCGCGGCCAGTTCACCGATACGCATCATGCCTGAGCTGCGGCCTCCCGCACGCGTTCGACCACCTCTGCCAGCGTCTCGTAGGGTTGTGCGCCACTGACCAGGTAGCGGTCGTTGAAGACCAGGGCCGGCACCGCGTAAAGCCCGTATGCCTGCGCCTGGCGAATGTCGTCTACCACCTCCGCAACGTACTGGTCGGCCTCGAGCAGGTCTGCAAACACCTCGCCGTCCATCCCCACCGCACGCGCGAGTTCGGCCAGGACCGCCTTGCGGCTGATGTCCTGTGCCTGCTGCCAGTAGGCGCGGAAGACTGCCTCATGATAAGCGTCGCCCCTGCCTTCCGCTTCCGCGATCTTGGCGCCGATGAGCGCAGGCCGCGTATCGATGCCGAACGGTCCGGGATTCATCTCCAGGCCGTACACCTCCCGCGCCAGCGCGTATATCCGCGGGCGAGCAGCGAGGATCTGGGCCCGGTACTCGGCCGAGATGGGGGGGCCATCGGCCGGACGCAGCTCGAAGGAGCGCCAGTGCACCTCCACGTTGTGACTCGCTTTCAGCTTCTCCAGACTGGAGGCTACCAGAAAGCAGTAAGGTCAGGCATAGTCTGACCAGACGTCGATGTGAACCGGAAGGGACATGGGGTCGGCCGGGAAAGAAGTAGGGATCGCGCGGGCCGGGGCGGCCTGCTGCCTGCCAAGCATACCCCTGGCCGCGCAAAAACGCAACCCCGCGGCAGCGCGGGGTTGCGCCTTGTCTTGTCATCGGCGAAAGGGCAGCGACGGCGGGTAGCTATCGCACGATCTGCGGCAGGAAATAGCGCAGGGTCGGGGCATGGGCAGTCGGCGTGGGCGTGGCCGTGGGCCGCGTCGTAGCCGTGGCCGTGGGTCGCGGCGTAGGTGATGGCGTGGGCGTGGCGAGGGGTACCGGCGTGGCGGTCGGGCTGGGCGTGGCCGGAGG
>RFJM01000188.1 GCA_003694905.1 Caldilineae bacterium | reverse complement strand
CGTAGAGGCAGCCCAACCAGTCCAGCATGTAGGAAGCGACGATTTCGAGCATGGCAGGTGCCGGGGCCAGCGCCGCATCGGTGATGGCAGCAGCCAATTGCGCGGATAAGGTCATGGCGGTACAGGAGAAGGAACGTATCGAAAAGGGATCGGGTCAGGAGGGGATGACGCTGCCGATGCCCGGTGACCAGCCGATGCTCTGGCCCCCGAGCAGGCCGCGTATGCGGTGGAGGATGTTGAAAGCTACTTCTTCCTTGTCCATGAGGGGCAGGGATTCGACTGCGCCGTCGCGGGTGAGGATGGTCACGCGGTTGGTGTCCACACCGAAGCCGGCGTCGGGCGCAGTGACGTCATTGAGGACGATCATTTCCAGGTTCTTTTTTTCCATCTTGGCGCGGGCGTTGGCAATGATGTCGGTGGTCTCGGCCGCGAAGCCGACAACGAGTCTGGGCATTCCCAGTTTGCGGCGGTGTTCTGCCACGGCTTTGAGCACATCGGGGGTTCGTTCGAGCTGGATACCCTGGCCTGCCTCCTTCTTGAGTTTGGTGTCATAGGTGGCTACGGGCCGAAAGTCGGCGATGGCGGCTGCGCTGATCAACACGTCCGTCTCAGGCAGCAGGTCCAGAACGACCCGCAGCATGTCCTCGGCGCGAATCGCTTCTATGACGTTGACGCCAATGGGCGGAGGCACGGTCATGGCACCGTGCACGAGGTTGACCTTTGCTCCCTGGTCGCGGGCTACGCGGGCGAGGGCTACACCCATTTTGCCGCTAGAACGGTTGCCCATAAACCGCACGGGATCCACCCACTCGCGCGTGCCACCTGCAGTGACGGTAACGCGGAGGTTGGAAAGTGGGCCTTCGCGACCAAGGACGATGCGCGCGTATTCGAGAATGGTGAAGGGCTCGGCCATGCGGCCCATGCCCACGCCACCCGACGCCAGGTGTCCGCGCTCAGGTCCGACAACCGTCGCGCCCAGCTCTTTCAGTCGCGACAGGTTGGCCTGGGTGGCGGGGTGTTCCCACATGTTGTGCTCCATGGCGGGGGCGACGAGCAGGGGGGCGCGAGAGCTGAGGGCGGTAGCAGTGATGGGGCCGTCGGCCATGCCCTGGGCCAGTCGTGCCATGGTGTGGGCGGTCAACGGGGCGATGATGAATAGGTCGGCCCGATGCGCCAGGGTGACATGTCCGATCTGTTCGCCTTCGTAGAGCTGCCATAGATCGGTGACTGGCGGGTGACCGCTGATAGCACCGAAGGTCAGGGGGGTGATGAATTTCTGCGCGGCGTGGGTCATCAACACGTGGACATCGGCGCCCTGCTGGACCAGCTTGGAGCACAAGTCTACGGCTTTGTAGATGGCAATGCCGCCGGTGACACCCAGCAGGATGGTTTTTTCGGATAAGATGTTGGTCATAGGTTTCGGGGTGGTTGACTGTCGGATGGCGGGGAAGGAGCGTTAAGTCCATGGACAATGCGCAGACCCTTCAGGGTGAGATCGGGGTCGTGGATATCGATGACGCGGGTGTGAGGGACGATGAGGGGGGCCAGTCCGCCGGTGGCGATGAGGGGGACGGTTTCCGAGCCGAGTCGGGCGCGGATGCGCGAGGCCAGGCCCTCGACCAGGCTGAGGTAGCCCAGCACGATACCGGCCTGCATGGCGCGCACGGTGTCTTCACCGATGGGTGACGGGGGTGCGGCGAAGTCGATGCGGGGCAGCAAGGCAGTCCGGCTTACCAGCGCTTCGGTGGCGGTCTGCAAGCCGGGGGCAATGGCCCCGCCGATGAAATCACCCCGCGCATCAACCACGTCGAATTTGGTGGCGGTGCCCAGATCCAGGGTGATGCAGGGGGAGCCGTAGAGGGTCTTGCCGGCTACGGCGTTGACCAGGCGATCGACGCCGACCCGAGCGGGTTCCCGTACCCGCACATTGAGTCCCAGACGCAGTCCGACGTGCACGATGAGGGGCTCAATCCGGAGCCATTGGCGAGCGAGGGCGGCGAAGGTGGTGGTCAGAGGGGGGACGACCGATGCCAGGACCAGGGCCCGTGTCTGTGCCGGCAGATCCAGTCCTGCCGCGGTGGCAAGGGTCTGTAGGATGGCGCGATATTCGTCGACGCTGCGCGAGGTGTCCGCGCTGAGGCGCCACTGCAGCACGAGGTGTTCGTCACGGAAGAGTCCGAGGACGATGTTGGTGTTGCCGATGTCGATGGCCAATAGCATGAGGTAAGGACGCGGCAGGGGTTGGATGTGGTATTCCATTGTATCGCCGCCCCACCGGAATAGACAACCGGCGTTGTGGCTTTGGCCGGCGCAGAGTAGGCGCCAGGGTGTAGGACCGCAAGAGGGGCGAGGCGTGGCTGTGCGTGCGGGTGGATCGCGCGCGGGCCGGCGCCCGCGCCGCCGCCTGTGGCGGCGGCACCCCCTCGCTGCGCCCCGTATCTCAACAATATGCGCGAGACTGGGTGGTGGCGCAGCGAGGGGGACGGGCGTGCGCCCGTGCGGGCGCCGGCCGCGCACACAACGGCGCTCCCATACCCCCGTGTCCCTTCTGCCAACCGCGGGACCCGTCCCGGTGCAATCGTGCCAGCGTTGTGAACCAACGACTCCCGTGCTACAATCCGGTCTGAGCGGCACCGCTGGTAGCTAGTCTGCGAAATCGACCATGGAACGAGTTCCGATCCCTCTACCCTACTCGGCCGGTCTATTCCTGACCTACAAATGCAACTGCGCCTGCAAACATTGCCTCTACGCCTGCTCTGCACGCTGGCCGGCCGAATGGATCACCGAAGAGGATGCAGAGCAGATCCTGAGACACCTCGCGCGGGCCATGCGCGGCCGTTATCTCCACCCCGATCGGGTAGGCGTCAACGATGGACTGCATCTTACCGGCGGCGAGCCCTTTCTCAACTTCGATCTGCTGCTTCGTCTCACCGAAATCGCCGCACGGCTGGGTATTCCTGCGCTGTTTGTGGAGACCAATGCCTTCTGGTGTCGGGATGATGTGACTACTCGCGAGAAAATGAAGACCTTGAGGGAGGCCGGTCTGCAGGGTATCCTCATCAGCGCCAATCCTTTCCTGTTGGAGCGTATTCCTTTCGAGCGTACCGAACGCGCTACCCGCATCGCCCGGGAGATATTCGGCGCCAATGCCATCGTCTATCAGGAATTCTTCTTCCGCCAGTTCCGGGATATGGGCTTAAGTGGCACATTAAGCTTCGAGGAGTATGTGCAGCGGGCCGGTTACGGGCTGCGTTTCGCCGAACTGCTGCCCGGCGGCCGCGTCCCCTTTGCTCTGAGCCACCTCTTCCGGCGCTATCCGGCCAGCCACTTCTTCGGCGCGTCCTGCAGGGTGGAGCTGCTGCGCGAGTGGCACGTGCATGTGGACAACTACGGCAACTTCATACCGGGCTTCTGCGGCGGCATCTCCCTGGGTGACGCGCGCGATTTGCCGACTCTTTGCGAGGGGATCGATCTGGCGCGGCGCCCTGTTCTTCAAGCTCTACTCACAGATCTGGAAGAACTCTACAGGCTGGGGGTAGCCAACGGCTATCGACCGCGGGACGGCTACGTCTCGAAATGCCATCTATGTCTGGACATCCGCCGTCATCTCGCGCGGCGCGGTGGGTTCCCGGAATTGCAACCCACCCGGTTCTACGACCAGTTGGAAGCCGGTTTGGGTGCTAGCACTTGAACCGTAAGGGCGCCGCTTTCTGCAATATCCCCCCTTGTCGCCCCTCACATCTGTGCTATACTGGGGTAGATCAATCATCTCGCTGCGCGGTCGCGCGGGCGAGAAGGAGTGTGCAGATATGAGAGTACAGCGCCTGGCGCCGGGCCGGTCGCTCCAGGCGACCTATCCTTGTGCGACGGAGTCACCGCCTCCGTTCTGGGCAGACGGACTATCACTGTCGCGCGCATGGTTCGCGCACGAATTGGGGCGCTCGGTGGAAGGCTTCCATCTGCTGAACGAGCGGGACGAAGTCATCGGCCATATCTATTGGGCGCCGTCCGAGCATGCCCTGGTTCCCTATCGTATGGAAGCCGGCATTGCCTACGAGTATTGCGAATGGATACAACGCGAATGGCAGGGACAGGGCGGCATGCAGCGCCTCTTCGAGGCATTTGTTCGCTATCTCCGCCGCGAAGGCTACAAAGGGATTCTGGTGGACGGCACCGACTATGAGGGCTACATGCACTACAGCCACTTCCTCAAGCGAGGCTTTCGCATCCTTCGTGAGCAGAACGGCGGGCATCTATTGTACTATCCTCTGTCCCAGGACGAAGTGCGTGTCGAACCGATCCCCGCGAAACTGCCGGAGACATGCCGGACCGGCATATGCATCTTCGGGTCCCAGTTCTGCCCTGTGGGCGCCTCGGCCGTGCTGTATGTGCGCAGGGCCGTGCAGGACCTGGGCGGCCGCGTTCCGCTAACCGAGACGCCTGCCACCCGCGACACCGTGGAACGATACGGTATCGCAGATGGCATCTACCTGAAGGGCAAGCCGGCCTTCTTCGGCCCTGTCACCGAGCAGCAGGTACGCCGGCAGATCGAGGAAGAATTCGGTCTGACTTCGGCTCCAGGCTGAGGCGCGACGTGGCGCCCACTGGCAACGCCTCGTCGTCTTCCGGGCGCGTCCCCGCGCGGACGCTAGATCACCGTTCTACGTCGTAGGCCACCCAGGCGGTATCATCCTCCCACAGCTTGATGCTGATGGCGCTGAGCTGGGGGGCGTACAGCGCCTCGTCTACCTTTTCGCAAAGGACGCGAGCAAAATGTTCCAGGCTGGGGTTCACTCCCTCGAAGTCGGGTAGCTCGTTGAGAGTCTTATCGCGAAACTCGTCGACGATGCCCTCGAATTGGGCCTGCAATTCGTCGATGTCCACCACATAGCCTTGCTGGTCCAGCTCTTCGGCTTCGACCATCAATTCGACGCGATAACGATGGGACAGGGCGGTTGCGGAGCCATCTGCGCTCGCAGACCGGCGGGCGATGAAATCCTGTTGGATGGCAAGTGCATACATAGTCGGGCGAAGTGGACGGGGGATGTGGCAAGATGGTGAGAGATGCGATGAAGCTAGAGTCGCCGCGTGCCGCAGTAGCGGCAGAAACGATCTTCGCTGCCAAACTCTTTGCCGCACTGGCGGCAGAAGCGGTCTCGCCCGGTACGGATACGGCCGCCCCTCTTGCGCTTGCCCGTCTGGTCTGCAGGGCGGACCGGGGCGACTTCGGGTTCCGGCACGGGCAGCCGCGTGCGCCAAAGACCGTAGGCGCCTGCCGCGATCAGTAGCACGGCAACAGCAGCCAGGCCGATGATGAGAGGATTGGCGCTGCCCTGGGGGGAGAAACTGCCGATGGGCGCGGCTTCGGCGGCCGGCTCTGCCGCAGGGGGAGGAGCCGGGTTGTCGGGAATGGTGAGAGCGCCGGTCGGATTGTCGTAAGTGATCTCCTGCCGGATCTCCTGGGTTCCCTCCACCGCGCCCAGGTTGCGTTGCAACACAACTGCATCGCTGGGGCCTGCGGGGGGCGTTTCCAGCGCAGGTTCATGCCTTATGTTACTGCTGGATGGGGGCAGGAGGACTTCGACCGTCGCCTTGTCGGCACTGACATAGCCCGCGGGCAGGTTGAAGCGAATCCGTCGCTCGGCCCCGCTGGTCTCGATGGGAACATAGTACTCGACACGGAAGAAGGGGTTTTCGGGCGTCAGGGTGACAATGCTTCCGCCGTCAGGCGTCTCGGTGGATGTCCAATCAGTGTTGATCAGATTACCGTCGTCGCCTGCCGTGGCGACAGCGTTGATAAACGCGTCGGCGGGAACGGGTATGGCCACGATCTGACCGGCCTCGGTGAGACGGCCGTCGATGATGACCAGCAGTCGAGGATCGTCATACTCGGGCCAGAGTTTGATGGCCAGGGATTGCAGCGAGGCAGGCGCCTGGCCGGCAGCCGGCAGAGTCAGGAGGAGGAACAGGATGATGACAGCAAGAACGAAGCGTTTCATGCGGGAAAGTATAGCATGGGCCGGGGAGGAGGTGAAATCGGCAACAATTGCTGTTTTTCGGCCTGCGTTCTCTTTGGTGGCGAGGGGACAATTCTGGGCACGTTGATCGGCGCCGCCATCATGGGCGTTATCCGCAACGGGCTCAATCTGCTCGGCTTCCCGGCCTACTGGCAGCCCGCGGCCATCGGTGCCGTCATCATCATTGCCGTAATCTTCGACCAGTGGCGCCGGGCCAGGAGCTAGAGGACGGGTTTACCCGCCCAGGATTTTGCGTGCAATCACCAGGCGCTGGATCTCGCTGGTGCCTTCGCCGATGGTCATGAGGCGGTTGTCGCGGTAGAGCCGCTCGACAGGAAACTCGGCGCTGTAGCCGTAGCCACCGTGGATCTGAATCGCCTCGTAGCAGACGCGGTCCGCCATTTCGGTAGCGAACAGCTTGGCCTGGGCCGCGGCGGTGGAGTAAGGACGCCCCCTGTCGCGCAGCCAGGCCGCGTGATACACCATCAGCCGAGCGGCCTGGATCTGGGTGGCCATATCCGCGATCTTGAACTGAATCGCCTGGTGCTGGGCGATGGGCACGCCAAAGGTATGACGTTCGCGGGCATACTTCACCGACTCTTCCAGCGCGGCCTGGGCCAGCCCTACGCTTAGCGCGCCGATGCCGATACGCCCCCCGTCCAGTACCGTCAGCGTCTGCTGCAGGCCGCGGCCTTCCTCGCCCACAAGGTGATCTAGCGGCACCCGCACATTGTCGAAGCTGACCGCGTGCGTCTTGCAACCATGCAGGCCCATCTTGCGCTCCGCCGGCGCCACCGTCACGCCCGGCGTATCGGCCGGCACCAGGATCTGACTCAGCGAATGCGACCCGCCTGCCGGATCGGTGCGTACCAGCACGATCATCACCCCCGCCACCGAGGCATTGGTCATCCACATCTTGCTGCCGTTGATGACCCATTCTCCTCCGTCTTTCTCGGCTCTGGTCCGTACCCCCCCTTTCAGGTCGGAACCCGCTCCCGGCTCCGTCAGACTCAACGCGCCCAGCATCTCCCCCCGCGCCATGGGTTTCAGATAACGCTCCTTGAGCACTTCGCTGCCAAAGAGAGCCAACGGTGCACAGGCCAGCCCCAGG
>RFJM01000187.1 GCA_003694905.1 Caldilineae bacterium | reverse complement strand
CCCCTTAGCTTGACGCGTATGGGGTGTTCCCCCGCACCCCCCTTGCAGAGGGACCCTTACCAGCCCGGCGCACCGGCTGCCCCTATTTTGAAACGCACCCGCCCCGCGCGGATCACTTGACAAACCCCTGAGATTTTCGTACCATTCCTTACTAAAGCAAACATACGTCAACGGTGACGCGTGTTAGCCTGGTGACGATCGCGACAGGCCTGCCGCCCTCGAAGCGTGCAACATACCCGGCGCGTGGGCTGTTCGTGGGACCCATAGCCGGTCAATCTGCCTTCCACACACCTTCCTTTTTCTGTGAGGCAGCATGTGATGAACTCTATCGAACGCGTCCAGGCAGCCATCGACCTGCGCAAACCCGATCGCGTTCCGGTTGATCTGCACAACTTTCAGCCCGCGGCTGCGGCCATGGGCGTCTCCATGGCCGAAGTCTTTCAGGACGGGGAACTCCTGGCCGAGGCCATGCTCAGGGCCTGGCAACAGTTTGGGCACGACATGATCCTGTTGGAGAACGGGACGGCCTGCAATGCACAGGCCTGTGGGGTGGAGGTAATCTATCGGGACGACGCGGCCCCGGCCGCCCATGTGCCCGTGATCAAGAGCCTGGAAGAAGTCGATAAACTTCAGGTGCCGGACCCGGAGACCGCCTTTCCCATGTGCGAAATCATCAAAGCCACCCGAATCCTCGCGCGTGAAATCGGCGATCGCGTCTGGATCTGCGGTCGGGCCGATCAGGGGCCCATGGACCTGGCTAGCCAGTTGATCGGCATGGACACCCTCCTCCTCGAGATCGCCTTAGGCGAGAAACCGGAACTCATTCATCGCCTGCTCGACTTCGCGCGCGAGGTAGCAACCCGTTACGCCTTTGCCCTCATCGATGCCGGCGCCCACTCCACCTCCATCGGCGAACCCATCGCCGGGCCCGATGTCATCTCACCCAGGCATTACCGCGAGTACGCCTTTCCCCACGAAAAGCGTATGGTCGACGACCTCAAGAAAAAGGGCATCATCCTCCACAACCACATTTGCGGCAACACCATTCCCATCATCGAAGATTTCATCGCCACCGGGGCCCAGGTACTGGAAATCGACCACAAGACCGACCTGCGCAAAGCCAAAGAAGCCGGTCGCGGCAAAACCTGCTTCCTCGGCCCTATCAACACCACCCTCATGGCAGAAGGCACGCCCGAGCAGGTCGAGGAAGCCTGTCGCGAGGCCATCGAGATCATGGCTCCCGACAGCGGCTTCATTCTGGGGCCGGGCTGCGCCCTGGGACCCGAAACACCGCCGGAGAACATCCAGGCGCTGGTCGAGTCCGCCCGCAAGTACGGGGTGTATCACTGACTCAGTCCGCCGTACCCTATAGCTCTCCTCCCTCGTGTCTCTCAAATCCCATAGCGGTGCCAGGAGGTGCGTATGACCTGATACTCTCTCGCTCGTCTGCCCTTCAAACCCACCCGTATCGTCGAATCCTCGGGCATGCTTATGGGTCCAAAGTGTGGGGCCCATACGAAACCCGATCGATTCAACAGATACAGCGTCTGCCTTCAGCAAAGGAGTGTTAGCGATGTCCAGCAAACTGGTTTCCCGACGAGATGTCCTTCGCTTCACCGGTGCAGCGGTTGGTGCCGGCGTTGTCGCCAGCATCATCGAAGCCTGTGCTCCCCCTGCTGCTCCTTCGGTAGCCCAGCCCACCCCAGAAGAAGCTGCCAAGCCCGCCGCGCAGGGCCCGGCCGCAGGCATGTACTTCCGGCTGGTAACCCACGGTGGTGACGATCCCTTCTGGGCCGTTGTCAAGCAGGGCATGATGGATGCCGCCGAACTGTACGGCTGCCGTGCCGAAATCGACCTGGCCGGCAGCGACCTGGCCAACCAACAAAAGAAATTCCAGGAAGCCGTGGCCAGCAAACCCGACGGCATCGCTCTGGTCATCAACAACGACGACGCCTGGGACAAGCCCGTCGAAGACGCCCTTGCCGCAGGCATCCCCGTTATCGGCATCAACAATGACGACACCAAAGGTGCGGCCGGCAACAAACGCCTGTGCTACATCGGCCAGAACGAGCGCCGCGCAGGCTACATGTTGGGTACCAAGCTCTTTAGCACCGCCGTAGAGAAGGGCATGGACCTGACCAATGCCAAGATCGCCATGGCTGCCGAAGTACCCACCGCCGCCTACGCCCAGGTACGCTCGGCCGGCGTACGCGACGCCATGGCCGAATTCGGCATCACCAGCGAACTCGAGATCATCGACGGTGGTGGTATCGAGATGACCACCAACGAGCAGCGCATCACCGCCTACCTGCTGGCCAACCCCGACGTCGCCGTCATCATGGGCGCAGGAGGTATCTGCACCGACCGTCTCACCAGCGCCCTCAAGAACGCGGGCAAACAGCCGGGCGAGGTCATTGCCGGCGGCTTCGATGCTGCTCCTGGAACCGTCGAGGGCTTGAAGACCGACTACCTCGTCGCCTCCATCGACCAGCAGCAATACCTGCAGGGCTACTTTGCCGTCATCACCCTCTTCCTTTACAACAAATTCGGTCTCACGCCCAACATCGACACCGGCGGTTACCTGATCACCAAGGACAACCTCGGCCTGATCGAGGAACTTTCCGGCAAGTATCGCTAAGCCGACACCGATCTCTTCGACGAGAACGTCGGTTCGCAAACGTCTGCCCCCCTCATCTTGTCCGGCAGGGGAGGGGGGCAGCTTTCTCTCAGCTCAAGCGAGACACACCGTGCAGACTTCGATTGCAGAACGCCTCAATCTTCGGTCCCTCAATCTCGCCTCCCTAACGACACCGGTCGTTTTCATTGCCGCCATCTTCATCTTCTGGTTGGTTTCGCCCGAACACCGTTTCACCGACCCGCGCAACCTGGCGGCCATTGCCAAACTCACGCCGGACCTGGGCGTGGTTGCCCTGGGCATCGGCATTCTCATGATCTGCGGAGAATTCGATCTCTCCATTGCATCGATACTGCCGCTTTGCTCCTATATCTTCACCCAACTTCTCATCGCCGGAGTCAATCCCTTTCTGGCCTTCATCCTTGTTCTGCCCATCGGGGCCGCCTTCGGCTTCCTCAACGGCGTGCTGGTGGTGCTGACGCGACTCCCCTCCTTCATCATCACCCTCAGCACCATGATGTTTTGGCGCGGCGTCCTCTACGTCGTTAGCGGCCTCATGCCCATCAGCATCCTGCGCTACGTGCCGTCCGATTCGGCCTTTGCCCACATGCTGACCGGCCAGGTAGCAGGCATTCCCCTTCAATTCCTCTGGCTTCTCTTTCTTGCCGTCATTCTGGGGATCATGCTGCACTACAGCAAGTTCGGCAACTGGATCTTCGCCACCGGTAGCCATCGCGAAGCCGCTCTGGCCATGGGCGTGCCCGTCTCCTGGGTCAAAATCATCTGCTTCATGATCGTCGGTGCCCTGTGCGCTTTCAGTGCCGTCATGCAATCGGCCAGGCTGGGTTCCTTCGCTGCCACTCAGGGCATCGGCTTCGAGCTCCGCGCCATTGCCGCCGTCGTCGTCGGTGGCACCTCTCTCATGGGCGGGGTGGGCAGTATGGTGGGCATCGTATTGGGTGTCTTCATCATTCAGATTATCGACAATGGACTGATCCTATCGGGCGTACCGGTCTTCGGCGTCAACACCTTCATCGGCATCGCCATCATCTTCTTTGTCATCCTGAACAACATGACCAATCGCCAGTTTGCCAGCGAGTAACGCACCACTTGCTTTCCGCCACATACGAGGTACCAGCACTCATGAACCAGAGCAACGAAAACGCCCAACCCCTGCTACAGATGCGAGGCATCCACAAATGGTTCGGCCGTGTCCATGCCCTGAGGGGAGTAGACTTCGACATCGATCGTCATGAGATCGTAGGATTGTGCGGCGACAACGGGGCCGGCAAATCCACCCTCATCAAGGTCATCTCGGGTTATCACCGGGCCGAACAAGGGCAGATGTTTTTCGAGGGCCAGGAGGTGAGATTCAGCTCACCGCGGGAAGCCCGCGCCCTTGGCATCGAAACCGTCTATCAGGATCAGGCATTGGCCCCCCATCTCTCCGTCGCACGCAACATCTTCATGGGGCGAGAGCCTACCATGGCCCTCGGGCTCATGGACCAGAAACTGATGAACGATCAGAGCATGCAGGCACTGGCCAACATCGGCCTGCATCTGCGCTCGCCCAACGTCATGATCTCCAACCTCTCCGGCGGCCAGCGCCAGGGAGTTGCCATCGCCCGTGCCATCCATTTCAAGGCCAAGCTCGTCATCCTCGACGAGCCTACCATTGCTCTGGCCGTGAAAGAGGTACGCGAGGTCCTGGACTTCGTGCGCCGCCTCAAAAGCGAAGGCGTGGCCGTCATCTTCATTACCCACACCCTGCACCACATCTTCGATGTGGCAGACCGCATCGTGGTGCTCGCGCACGGCGAGAAAATAGCCGACATCCCCACCCGAGAGACCACCGTTGACGAACTTTCCGATATCATCGTTCGAGGCACTTACGGAGACTAGAGCACATGACCGCATCGACATCGCTCCAGGCCGGGACTGCCAGCAAAGATGTGCCCTTCCTCCTGCGTTTTCGCAACATCGGCGTCTTCGCCGTTCTCTTCATCCTGGTCATAGGCGCAGCCATCTTTACGCCCAAGCACACCTTCATCGGCGAGGCCAACATCACCACCCTCCTGGCCTTGGGTTCGGAGTTCGGAGTCATCGCGCTGGGTGTTGGCATGCTGATGGTCGCGGGCGAATTCGATCTTTCCGTTGGTTCGGTATTGGTCTTCTGCGCCTTCATCTATGTCGTCGTCTTGGAAGCCGTGGGCAATCCCTTCCTGTCCGCGGTGGTCACGCTCATCTGTGGAGCGCTTCTGGGTGCTTTGAATGGGATCATCGTGGTGCGGGGACGCATTGTCTCCTTCGTGGCTACATTGGGCGCCATGCTCTCGTGGCGGGGCCTGAGCGAGATCCTGTCCGGGGGTGTGGTGCGCACGGTCCCCCTCAAACCCGAATCGGCATTTGTCCAGCTTCTTACCGGCAAAATCGGGGGTGTCCTGCCGGCCCAGTTCATCTGGTTTGTGTTCCTGGCCATCATCTTCTACTTTGTCCTCAATCGGGGTCGCTTTGGCAACTGGATCTATTCGACGGGCGACAACGTCCACGCGGCTCGTGCCATGGGCATCCGCACCGGCACCGTCAAGATCATCTGCTTCACCATTGTGGGTGCGCTCAGCGCCTTCGCCGCTCTCTTGCAAACGACGCGGCTCACCGCCTTCTCCGTACACATGGGCGAGGGGTGGGAACTGCGAGCGGTCGCCGCGGCTGTGGTAGGAGGAGTCTCGCTCCAGGGTGGCCGGGGGAGTATGGTGGGCATTTTCCTGGGCGCCCTGATTATCATTGTTGTGGACAACATGATCAGCCAGCTGCGCCTGGCCTACGAGTGGACCTTCATTGTCTTCGGCATCGTGATCATGGCCTCCGTCTTGCTGGATCTCTGGATCGAACGGCGCATACAGCGGGTCTCATAGCCGAGCCAGACCGTCCTGCCCTCCCCTTCGCTGCGACGCCATACCTTGGTCAGAACGTGAGTGGCCGACGCAGGTCGGCCTTTGGCGCTGCCTGGGCGGGCCGGCTTCCAGCCGGCCGTAGCCGCTGACCAGCAGTCAGCCTCTTGTAGGGCAGACTTTCCAGCCTGCCTGTATGGGCTTGAAAGCCCGTCCCATGAGGCGCAAGGACACACAGGGCTGTCGGGCCGACGCAAGGTCGGGCTCTGGCACACTTGAGCCCCGCGCTCCCGGTTGAAACCGCTGCTGCGGCCATCCGACTCTTCTCGCCTTCTCTCCGGCCAATGTAATGCAGAGAACTATCGAATTCGGTTCTCCAATTGGCCAACTTTCACGCGTCCCACTATAATGGCGGCCACTCACATCTACCCTCTTCTCTTCCACACAACGAAGGAGGTTGCCCGATGTTCGGTGATTCCGAACATACCGGACGTGTTGCCATCGTAACAGGAGGTGCCAGTGGCATCGGTCGGGCCATTGCGGAAACGCTGGCCGGGTCTGGGATGCGAGTGGTTGTCGCGGATGTGAATGTAGAAGGGGGAGAGGCTGTGGCGGCGGGCATCTCCGGCTATTTCGTGAGCACCGACCTGGCCGATCAGAAGCAGTGCAGAGCGCTGGTCGACAAGACGCTGAACCGCTACGGTCGGGTGGACGTTTTGGTGAATGTGGCGGGCTATCAGCATATCGATCCGGTCGAGTGCTTCCCGGAGGAGGAATGGAGTCGCATGCTGGCCGTCATGCTCACCGCACCCTTCTTGTTGACCAAATACGTTTGGCCGCACATGAAGAAGCAGGGCTGGGGCCGCATCATCAATATGGCATCGGTACATGGGCAAGTGGCATCTCCCTTCAAGTGTGCCTACATCTCTGCCAAACATGGGCTCATCGGCCTGACACGCACGACGGCTCTGGAAGGTGGCCCCTATGGCATCACCGTCAATGCCGTGTGCCCGGCTTACGTACGCACCCCCTTGGTCGAGAATCAAATAGCGGATCAGGCCCGCACGAGAGGTCTGTCCGTTGACGAGGTGGTGGAAAAGGTCATGCTGGAGCCGGCTGCCATCAAGCGACTGATCGAACCCGCCGAGGTCGCAGCCATGGTGCTCTATCTGTGCAGCGATGCTGCCGGTGCCATCACCGGTGCCACGCTCAACATCGATCTGGGCTGGACCGCCCGCTGATACCCTCATGTAGGCGTTTCGAGTTATCTTTCTCAACCTCTGGAGGCCCAACGATAATCATGTTCAAGCATCTCCTGGTGCCGCTCGACGGCTCCGCCTTCGCCGAGAAGGCGTTGGATTACGCCCTCTCTCTGGCCAGCCACTACCAGTCCAAGGTCACGCTGTTCCATGTGCTCCCCCCCGGTCGCGAGGACTGGGAGGCAGAAATGCGTGCCGAAGTCACCAACATCATCAATCACATCCGGGAGCAGGAGAAGTGCGAGATCTGCGACTACCTGCGCGCAAAGGAGGCGGAGATCCAGGCGCAGGGCATCGAAGTGGATGCGGTTGTGGTCAGCAGACCCTCCGTACCCGAAGCCATCCTCAAGACCGCGGAAGAAGAGGATGTGGACACTATTGTCATGAGTACCCACGGCCTCACCGGTATTCAACGCTGGTTGCTGGGTAGTGTTGCCGAGCGGGTAAGCCGTCATGCTTCGGTCCCCGTCCTGCTCATTCGCTCTCAGGAAGAGTAGTCGGTCTCTGCCTTTTTCCCATTCCTAATACGCACCCCTTTCGACAGGAGGTATCAGCCATGCGCATCTTGCGCAAGTACGTTGAGTTGGTTGACCGTTTCTCGGAGTTTCTGGGCAAGATATCCATGTATCTTGTCATCATCACGGTAGCTGTAGGCTTTCTGAACGTTGTCCTGCGCTACCTGGGACGATTCGTGGAAGTGCGCCTGACATCGAACTTTTTTATCGAATTGCAATGGTACTTGTATTCGCTCATCTTTTTCTTCGGTTTCGCTTATATTCTCAAGAACAACATCAACGTTCGCGTTGATTTCTGGTATGGGCAGCAGGGACCGCGTACCAAGGCCTGGATCGATTTGGTCGGTCACTTTGTTGCTCTTATCCCCTACACACTGATGGGCATTTGGGTTACCTGGGGCCCGGTCCTTACATCGTGGGGCCGCCGACCCGACGGGAGTTGGGGCACGTGGGAACAGTCGCCCGATCCAAGCGGACTGCCACGGGCACCCATCAAATCCATGATCATCGTCGCTTTCATTACGCTCCTCATTCAAGGGACGGTTGAAATCATCCGGCTGATCGCGTTTCTGCGCAATGTACCTGGGCTCGCGCCCGAGGCTCTCAAGGAACACGAGGCACCCTTGCGCATCGAATAGGCCGTCGGCCTGGGCCGTCCTTCCTCTCTCCGTTTCTTCCGAACCTTTCGCCATCATTTTCATCCATAGGAGACACCGACATGGGATTTGAATGGATCGCCATTGTCATGTTCGTTTTGTTCCTGTTCCTCATCCTCAGCGGTTATCCCGTCGCCTTTTCCTTTGCCGGCACGGCCATCGTCTTCGGACTCATCGGCCTGGCACTGGGTGCCTTCAACCCCAACCTGCTCAAGCTGCTACCCAATCGCTGGTTCGGTGCCATGTCCGACTTTACCCTGCTGGCCATCCCTTTCTTCGTCTTTATGGGAGCGATGTTCGAGAAGTCGGGTCTGGCCGAGCAATTGCTGACCACCATCGGCATCTTGCTTGGGCCCCTGCGCGGGGGCTTGGCCGTGGCCGTGGTGATCGTCGGTACCCTGTTAGCTGCGGCTACCGGCGTGGTGGCGGCTACCGTGATCGTCATGGGCATCCTCTCCCTGCCGGTCATGGTCCGCTACGGCTATGATCACAAACTGGCCACCGGTGCCATCACCGCCTCCGGCACCCTGGCCCAGCTCCTGCCCCCCAGCCTGGTGTTGGTGGTGCTGAGTTCTACCGTGGGTGTGCCCATCGGCGATCTCTTTCTCGGGGCCTTGATTCCAGGGCTGATGCTGGCGGGGCTTTACGCGCTGTACGTGTTGGTAGTGGCCTGGCTGCGGCCTGAGTTAGCCCCTGCCCTCCCTCCGGAAGCCCGCACCGTCAAGGGTTTGGCTCTCCTGCGCCAAACCCTGGTTGTGGTCGTGCCGCCCCTGTTGCTGATCTTCGCCGTGTTGGGCAGCATCTTCGCCGGCATCGCCACGCCCACCGAGGCCGGCGCGGTCGGCGCCTTCGGGGCCACCGTGCTCGCCTGGGCCAATCGCAACCTGTCTTGGGAAGTCATCAAGAGTGCGGCCCGTTCCACGGCCAACATCACCGCCCTCGTTCTCATGATCCTTTTCTGTTCCACCTTCTTCGGCCTCGTCTTCGACGGTTTGGGCGGGCAGCGCTGGGTCACCAACTTCCTTACCTCTCTGCCCGGCGGCTATTGGGGCTTCATCATCGTTGCCAACATTGCAGTCTTCCTCCTGGGCATCAACCTGGAGTTCCTCGAGATCAGCTTCATCGTCATGCCTCTGTTTGTGCCCGCTGCCCAGGCCCTGGGCATCGATCTCGTCTGGTTCAGCGTAATGATGGCCATCAACCTGAACATGGCCTTCATCTCCCCGCCGGTCGGATTCTCTCTCTTCTACCTGCAGAGTGTCGCTCCACCCGAAGTAGAGACCCTGGACATCCACAAAGGAGCCTTGCCCTTCATGGCCCTGCAAGGTGTCGGCCTTATCCTGGTCATGATCTTCCCCCAAACCGTCCAGTGGCTGGTCAACGCCGGCGGCTGAGCCCGACCTGCGCACGCTTTCCCACGGCCCCTGTTCCGCTTATGCGGGCAGGGGCCGCTTAGGATCCGTCCAAGAAACAAGTTCCCTTGTTTCACTCATTAGCTCATATCGGGCTGCAATAGCTGCCGACCGGAACTCAGCCACTTTGGGCGGCCAGAGGTCATCCTGCGCACGCCGACGCCCGACGCAGCCTGCGCGGGCCGGCTTTCAGCCGGTCGGAGTCGCTGACTGGAAGTCAGCCGTTGTAGGCTTCCGAGCAGAGGACGGCCTACGCCGTCTCAAGACCAGCCGACGCAGGTCGGCCTTCAAGCGCACAGCGCCTAAAGAGCCCGAGTCTACTCGGATGGTAGCACACCTAAGAAACGAAGTAATGCTCAGTTGGGTACGTTGCTGGTGGGGAGCACGAAAGGCGGGGGCGAATCGGTTCGGCCGAGGTAGACATCCAGTGCATGCCGCAAGGCCACCCGATCATCCCAGGGATACTCCCTCTCCCCGAAACACATCGACTGCTCGTGTCCTTTGCCGCAGACCATCACCACATCGCCCGGCCGCGCATGCTCCAGCGCCAGGAGCATGGCTCGGTAGCGATCCGGCTCGGCCAGCACCCTGCCCCCCACCGCCCGGCATGCTCGTACACTTTCGGCCATAATCGCCTCCAGATCCTCGGTACGGGGGTCCTCCGCCGTGACGATGGTCAGATCCGCTTCGCGACCGGCCACCTCCCCCATCAAGCGGCGCTTCGCCACATCCCGCAGCCCCGCGGACCCAAACACCACGATCACCCGGCCAGCGCTGAGATGCCGGGCCGTGCGCAATGCCGCCTGCAGGGCATAGGGTGTGTGCGCGAAATCCACAATCGCCATGAAGTCCTGGCCTCGCTCGATGCGCTCCATGCGGCCGGGGATGGGGCTCACCTGCTCGAGTCCGGCACAAATCGCTTCATCCTCCAGCTCTAGCAGGAAGGCGACGGCGATGGCGGCCAGGCTGTTGTACACGTTGAAACGGCCTCTGAGCGGGGTGCGGATGGATAGGGGCGAGCGCAGGCGGCTGTGGACCGTAAAGCGCAGACCGGCTACCTCCTCCGCGATCTTCACTGCCCGCACATCACCTTGCTCAATGCCATAGCTCAACGATCGGGGCGCGGGATAGCGGCTCAGGGCCTCGTAAGAGCCGTCATCGGCATTCAGGACGACCCCGCGCGGGACGCCGCGCTTGGCGGGGCTTGCCGCCACCAGTTCGAGCAGGCGTCCTTTGGCGGCGAGATACCCCGCGTAGTCCCCATGCTCGTCCAGATGTTCGTGGGTGACGTTGGTGACCGCGGCGATATCGTAGGCCACACCGGCCACCCGCCACTGACTCAGCCCGTGCGAAGTCGTCTCTACCACTGCCCAGCTACATCCCGCCTCCACCATCTGCCGCAAGTAGCGCTGCAACGCCGCCGCGTCGGGCGTGGTGACGTGCAGTCCGGTTTCCATCGTTTCCGTGCCGATGCGCGCGCTCACCGTGGTGAGTAGCCCCACGCGCCGACCGGCTGCCTCCAGGATGTGGGTCAGGATATTGGCGGTCGTCGTCTTACCGTCGGTGCCGGTAACCCCAATGACGCCCAACCGGCGGCTGGGATATCCTTCCCAGGCCGCGCAAAGCCGCCCCCACGCCTGCCGCGCGTTCTCCACCCGCAGATAGGGCACTTCCAGACGGAGGTCCTGCTCCCCTACCACGGCTACGGCCCCGGCCGCCAGCGCCTGGGGGATAAAACGGTGCCCATCCACCCGCACGCCTCGATAGGCCACAAAAAGCCCACCGGGTTGCACCTGCCGCGAATCGGCGGTGATGTGGGTAATGGGCAGTTGCGGGTTGGCACAGCTCAGGCCCAGGGCCTGGGCCAGTTCACCCAGGGTGATCATAACGCTGGAGACAACATACCCGCACCCCAGACGGATGCGGGTATCGCAAGAGAGATGGAGGCGGTGCCTAGAAGCCGGCGGCGATCACCATGTTGACCGATTCGCTCGCCCAGGCGATGAAAGGCTGAGCCACGATACCGATGACCAGTACCATCACCGTGTTGATGAGCAGCACGGCGTTCAGGCTGGGCTTGATCGCGACCGGTTTCTCCTCTTCGGTTTCGATAAAGAACATGTAGCGTACTACGTTCAGGTAGTAAGCTGCGGCTATCACGGCATTGATGACGGCCACCGCCGCCAGTACCAGCAGGTTCTGCTGGACCGTAGCGGCAAAGACGTAGAACTTGCCGATGAAGCCGGCGGTGGGCGGAATGCCCGCCAGCGACAGAAGGAAGAGGGTCATCATCAACGCCAGGCCGGGAGAACGCTTGATCAGTCCGGCGAAAGCCTGGAGATCGTTGGATCCGCTGTGTTGTTCGATGGCCTGCACCACCATGAATGCGCCCACGTTGGTGAAGAGGTAGGCGAAGATGTAGATAAGCAGGCCGTTGACGCCGTTGAAAGGCTCCTGCACGCCGATGGCTGCCAGACCCAACAGGATGTAGCCGGCATGGGCGATGGAGGAGTAGGCCAGCATGCGCTTGACGCTGGTCTGCCTGAGCGCAATCAGATTCCCAACGCTCATAGTGAGCATGGAAAGCACGGCCAGAAGGGCCGTCCAGGCATCGATGAAGTCGGGCAGAGCGGTGATCAAGACCCGACCGGCCACGGCGAACCCGGCCGCTTTCGAGGCCGTAGAGAGGAAGGCGGTAATAGGAGTAGGTGCCCCATCATAGGTATCGGGCGCCCACTGATGGAAAGGCACTAGGCTGGCCTTGAAACCAAAGCCGACGAGCAGGAGAATAATGGCCACGATGCCCAACAGCCAGGAACTGCCCGAAGCCTGCAGGGCCTGATCCACCGCCACCAGATCCACCGAGCCCGTAGCGCCGTAGAGCAGGGAAATACCGTAGAGCATGACGGCACCGGCCGTGGCGCCGTAGAGGAAGTACTTGACCGCGGCTTCCTCCGAGCGCTTGTCCTCGCGCAGATATCCGGCCAGGACGTAGGAGGTGATGGAGAGAAACTCGATGCCGAGATACACCAGGACCAGATTGGTGGCGCTGACCGCCAGGGAGATGGCCAGGGCCGCGAACACCAGCAGAGCGTAGTATTCGCCCAGGTAGCGGCTGCGGCCTGCCATGTAGCCCACGGAGGCAATCACCACCAGGGCGATACCGATGGCCGTGGCAGCCTTGAAAAAGAGGGCATAGGCATCCACGGCCATGGTGAATGCCGCGATCTCGGCAGTGCCCGAAAGGCCCAACGCCAGTGCAGCCAGCGCGGCCAGCAACAGTCCCACCACCGCGATGAAGGCAGCCGAGCGACCCTCATCGTTGCGGCGGCGTAACAGATCCACACCCACCACCACAAAACCGGTGATCAGCAGGATCAGCTCGGGCAGAAGTAGTCGTACCGTTGTTAATGCGTTCAATGTCATCCCTCCTGATGTTTAGAAGAGCCGGGAGAGGATGTCCACCGAGAAAGTGTTGAAGAAGCCGAGGACCGGCGTGGGGTAGATACCCAGCAGGATCATCAGGAAAACCAGCGGCCACAGGGTCACTTTCTCAAAGAGCACCATGTCGGTGGGACCATCGGCATGCTCGCCGAAGACCGTCGTCCAGTGAGAGACTTTGGAGGCATCATACTCACCCAGGAACACATTCTGGATGATACGGTAAAGGATGTAGGCAGCCGTGATGACAACGCCGATAACGCCGATCAGAGCCAGGACAGGCAGGGTTCCGAATGCGCCCCGGAAAGTGAAGAACTCGGCCCAGAAGCCTGCCAGACCCGGCAGACCCAGCGAGGCGAAGCCGGCAAACATCATCGTGGCGTAGAAGACGGGCACCAGGCTGCTCAACCCGCCGAACTTGCTCAGGTCGCGCACATGCGCCCGCTCGTAGATAACGCCTACGAGGAAGAACAAGGCACCGGTGATGATGCCGTGCATGAACATTTGCAACGAGGCGCCGTTCAGCGCCATGGCCGCGGTCTCTTTAAGACCATCCTCACCGGGAAGGTTCAGGGCGTACACAGCCGCGCCGATGCCCAAAATCACATAGCCCATGTGGCTTACCGACGAGTAAGCAATCAGCCGCTTCAGATCGGTCTGGGCCAGCGAGACAAAGGCCCCGTACACGATGCCTATCACGCCGATGAGGGCCACCCACCAGGCATAGTCCGCAAACGCGCCCGGGAAGAGCGGCAGGGCAATGCGCAGGATCCCGTAACCACCCAGCTTGAGCAAGACACCGGCAAGGATAACCGAGCCGGCCGTGGGCGCGGCGGTATGGGCATCGGGCAACCAGGTGTGGAAGGGGAAGCTGGGAACCTTGATAGCAAAGGCGATGAAGAAGGCCCAGAAAGAAAGTGCCGCGGCCAGCGGCGCATTGGTCCACACGCCTTTGGCTGCTGCGTCGATAATGTCGAAGGTGCCCGTGCTAAGGTAGACGCCGATGATAGCCAGCAGCATGAACACCGAACCCAACAGGGTGTACAGGAAGAACTTGATGGCCGAATACTGGGGCCGATCCTTTTCCCGCCCCCAGATGGCGATGAGGAAGTACATCGGCACCAGACCGATCTCCCAGAACACGTAGAAGAGCACCAGGTCCAGCGCGATGAATACCCCCAGCATGCCCGTGGCCAGGAACAAGAAGAGCGCGAAGAACTCCTTGACGCGATGGTTGATGACGCGGGCCGAATAGTACAGCCCCAGCGTCGTCAGCAAGGTGGTCAGGAAGATCAGAGGCACGCTCAGCCCGTCGGCGCCGATATGATAGCGCACATTCAAGGCCGGTATCCAGAGCTTGTTCACCTCATACGCCATGGCATTGGACTTGACGGCGACGAATTGCGTCCAGTAGTCGATGGCGATGATGATGGAGAGCACCAGCGGAATCAGACTCCAGAGTACCGAGAAGCGCTTGATCTGCTCCGGCTTCTCTTTGGGCATGAGCATCACAACGATGCTACCGATGGCAGGGAGGAAAAGAATCAGGGTCAGCACCGAGCTTCGAAGTAAATCCATTGAGAACTCCTCCTCGGATTTCTAGTCGGAGATTAGAACGAGGGTTTGTAGCGAATTTAGAAGACGAACTGGGCCATTGCCAGTAGAATAAGGACGGTAAGGACGACGACCAGCAGGTACTGCTGGATTTGACCTGTCTGAATCAGACGCAGAACGGAGCCCGTAGCGGTAGCTACCAGGCCGGTGCCGTTGACCGCGGCATCGATAACCATCTCGTCGATGATGCCGCGCAGGAAGCGGGAAACCCAGCGACCGAAGCGGCCCACCGCGTTGACAATGCCGTCGATGATGCCGCGATCGAAGCGGGCGAAGAAACTCGCCAGCCAGAGCGCCGGCCGTACGAAGATGAGATGGTAAAGCTCATCGATATAGTACTTGTTCTGCAGCACCTTGTGTACCGGTCCCAGCCAGACCACCAGCGGGTCGGGCTCGCCGGCCTTCAGCGGCTCCCGGCCGTATACATACCAGGCCACCGCGATCCCGCCCAGCGCCACAATGATGGAAATGAGCAGGGGTACCGCGTTAAAGGGCACGGCTTCGGCATGCAGCCCGTAGACTTCGGCCTGGGTGCCGATGAGGTGATGCCAGGGGTTCTTGAGGATGCCACCCAGCAAGGGGAAGCTTTCGGGGATGCCCACCCAGCCGGCGGCAACGGCGAACACGGCCAGGACTACCAGCGGCCAGGTCATGGAACCGGCGCTCTCAGGCGCGTGGGCGGCTGCATCGGTCCGCGGTTCGCCAAAGAAGCTGAGGAACACCTGGCGAAAGGTATAGAAGGCGGTGAGGAACGCGGCCAGCGCCAGCACGATGAACACCACGTAATGCCCATTGGCAAAGGCATCGGCCAGAATCTCATCTTTTGACCAGAAACCGGCCGTCACCAGGGGAAACCCGGAGAGGGCCGCGCCGCCGATGATGAAGGTCCAGGCGGTGCGCGGCATACGCTGCAGCAGGCCGCCCATGTTCAGCATGTTCTGCGCATCGAAGTATTCTTCGTGCTCCTCGCCGTGCTCTCCATGGCCGTGAGCGTGCTCATGCGCGTGATGATGACCATGCTCAACGCCGTGAATAACAGAGCCGGACCCGAGGAACAGTAGAGCCTTAAAGAAGGCGTGCATGATCAGGTGGAACACGGCTGCTACCCAGGCACCGATGCCCAGTGCCGCGAACATATAGCCAAGCTGTGAAATGGTGGAGTAGGCCAGCACGCGCTTGATGTCGTTCTGGGCGACGGCGATGGTGGCAGCAAAGAGGGCCGTAAAGGCCCCGATAAAGGCCACGAACGACATAGCCCCGTTTACACCGTGTTCCGCAGCAGAGAATACCGGCAGCATGCGGGCGATGAGGTAGACGCCGGCGGAGACCATGGTAGCCGCGTGAATCAACGCCGAAACGGGTGTGGGGCCTTCCATGGCGTCGGGCAACCACACGTGTAGTGGGAACTGGGCCGACTTGCCAATGGCACCGCCGAAGATCAGTAGCGAGATCAACACGGCCCAGGAGACTTCACCGAACACAGGCAGCTGCACCGTTGCCAGGGCCAGCTCTTCCAGCATCTCCGGCTTGAAGATCTCCTGGAAGTTCAACGTACCCGTGTGAATGAAGAGGAAGATCATCCCCATCAGCAGGGAGACATCACCCACGCGGGTGGTGAGAAAAGCCTTGAGACCCGCCTTGGGAGGAGTGATCTGTTTTGGATCGGGGTACTTTTTCTCGTACCAAAAACCGATCAACAGATAGGAACACAGCCCCATGATCTCCCAGAAGATAAAGAGCAATAGGAGGTTGTTGGCGACCACCAACCCCAGCATGCCGGTGGCGAAGAGGGAGATGTAGGCAAAGAAGCGGCTATAACGGGGATCCAGCCCATCCACATTCAGCTTCTGAGGCAGGAAGCCGGGGAAGGTCATATAGCCCGTGCTGTAGATGAAGATCATGGTCAGGACAATGCCCACCATGAACAACGTCACTGCGGTCAACCCATCCACGGCCACGCCGATGCCGAAATTGCTGGTGCCCGTCGGCAGCCAGGGCAGGACCGATTCAAAGGGATGGTGGACGATCTCCTCTGCGTTGGTGAACACGTGGAAGGCCACCACCCAGCTCAGCAACCAGGCGATGACGACGGCCACCACCGCCACCGTAGAGCTCAGCCGCTTGCGGGGATTGGTGAAGAGGATGATGGCAAAGAAGGCCAGCAAAGTGGGGATGGGAATCAACCAGGCGAGCTTGAGGATAGATTCTGACATAGACAACCTCGAAGGAAGTGCGAGTTACCCGGACAACCAGACCGATCCTGCCTGCTGTCAGGATGGTGAGCGTCGGTACAGGGTGTTGCCGATCAGGAAACCGATCACCAGTCCTGCCAGGGCGAACATCAGACTCTGCCAGTCTTGCGTCCATCCCAGCCCACGCGTGATGGCGACGGCCACGATGGCACCGATGAGACTGATGACCAGCAGGAAGCGTTGTTCTCGTTTGGCTTTTTCTGCCTGTTTCAGGATTTCCTGGATGTCGCGATAGTTGGGATCGACTTTGATGATTTCTTTGGCATAGTGGACGGCGCCGCTGTAGCGTCCCGTTGCCATGCGTTCGCGGACAAGCTCATAGACGGTGGCCAGTTGTTCTTCGAGCGTGCCCGAAAGTTGCTGCCGGGGCATTGG
>RFJM01000186.1 GCA_003694905.1 Caldilineae bacterium | reverse complement strand
GGTCCATGGATTCAACGACTCCCCACTCTTCGAACATGAAGCTGTCACCCAGACTTTCGCCGTCCCAGCTCACACCGCAGGCCTGGCCGACGACCCCCCAACAGACTGCCTGACAAGGGGCACCGTAGATGGCTTGACAGATGGCATCGTTGTCCACAGCCGGCCCACCCTGGGCGGTGAGATGGAACTGGACGTGGCCGTTGGGCAGGACGTTGAATTCGTAGAAAGTGGTGTAGCCGGTAATAGTGAAGGCAGGCAGCGAAGACGAAGAAGCCGACGCCACCCCGGCGAAGAGGAAGAGGACTACCAGGATGAATGTGATGCGCGCAAGGTTTTTCATGGTGAGACTCCTTGATGTGATGGGGTGTGTTCCAGGTCGGGAATAACGATCCACAGGCGTATGAGCAGAGAACACCAAGCCCCTGCCCGGTGGCGACCGGCCCGCCGCCCCATACACCTGTCAACAATCAAGACGCAAATGAGTAGGGATGGTTACGGTTAGTAACCGTCTGAAAATTGTTTCCTACTTGCTGTGGCACCAGCCGAGTGAACTCCAACTCTGCAGGCGTTATGCGCCACAGGCTTGCATGCGGCTGACGTGTAAGATCAGCGACCGCAGCCGGCTCAAAACCGGCTCCCACAGGCTGCGCCAGAGGCCGTCGATGCCTGACTGAAGTCAGTCCAGGCGGGCTTCGCCAAAGGCCGATAACCTGTGGGACAGGCTTTCGAGCCCGTCCAGACAGACTGGAAAGTCTGCCCTACAAACGGCTGACTTCCGGTCAGCGGCTACGCAAGAAAGGGATGGACGCCCTGACCTCCAGGCAAGCGTTCCTTGAGGAGAAGCGCGGTGCGTGGTCCCGCCGGCCGAGGCTGCAGCTGCGGGCCCGGCCGCGGGGTACAACGCGCCGGGGACGCAGGCCAGGGGTGATGGGAAGATGCATCGGCCCGGCTCCCCTGATGACTCTTCACATTTGTGCTTCTGTGCAACCCAAACTATAGTTGGTCTGGGAAGCAAGCTTCCGTTTAAAGAGGATGATTCCCGGTACCTTCGTCCGAGATGTTCGGGCGCAAACCATCCTTTGACCACCTCCACCGCAGCCTCTCTCTCTACTTCTCTGCCATCTTGTTCTCAGGAGTGTTCTAATGTCCCTCAAAGAAGAAGCCCTGCAGTATCACACCCAGGGGCGTCCCGGAAAGATCGAAGTCACCCCCACCAAGCCTCTGCTAACCCAACATGATCTCTCACTGGCCTATACGCCCGGTGTGGCGCAGCCCGTCCTGGAAATCGCCCAAGACCCGGCCAATGCCTTCAAGTATACCGCCAAGGGCAATCTGGTGGCGGTCTTGTCCAACGGCTCTGCCATTCTCGGGCTTGGTAACCGCGGCGCGCTGGCGTCGAAGCCGGTTATGGAAGGGAAAGGCGTGCTCTTCAAGCGCTTTGCCGATGTGGATGTCTTCGACATCGAGGTCGACACGCAGGATCCCGACGAGATCATACGGGTGGGCCAGCTCATCGCACCCACATTTGGCGGCATCAACCTGGAGGACATCAAAGCACCCGAGTGCTTCTACATCGAAGAAGAACTGGAGCGCACCACCGATATACCTATCTTCCACGACGATCAACACGGCACCGCTATCATTTCGGGCGGGGCGCTGCTGAACGCCCTGGAGCTGAACGGAAAGAAGATCGATGAAATAACCATCGTGATCAACGGCGCGGGCGCGGCCGGTATCGCCTGCGGAGAGTTCTATGTGGCCCTGGGTGCCAGGCGCGAAAATATCATCATGTGCGATAGCCGCGGCGTAATATACAAGGGTCGCAAAGAGGGCATGAACAAGTACAAGGAACGCTTTGCCAGCGACACCGACAAGCGCACCCTGGCCGAAGCCATGGTAGGTGCCGACGTCTTCATCGGTGTCTCCATCGCCAATGTCGTCACCCAGGACATGGTGCGGAGTATGGCCGATTCCCCTATCATCTTTGCTATGGCCAATCCAGATCCCGAGATCACCTGGGAGGATGCCTGTGCCGCTCGTCCCGACGTGATCATGGCCACCGGCCGCAGCGACTACCCCAACCAGGTCAACAACGTACTGGGCTTTCCCTTCATCTTTCGCGGGGCGCTGGATGTCCACGCCACCAATATCAACATGGAGATGAAAGTGGCGGCGGCCAAGGCCCTGGCCGAACTCGCGCACGAGGACGTTCCCGACAGCGTGCTCAAAGCCTATGGTCTGGACAGCCTCAGCTTCGGTAAGGAGTATATCATCCCCAAGCCGTTGGACCCGCGCGTGCTGACCCATGTGGCACCCGCGGTTGCCCGGGCCGCCATCGAAACCGGTGTTGCCCGCAAGATCATCGACCTGGATGCCTATCCCGACGAACTGGCCGCGCGCCAGGGATTGGGGAGCTCGGTCATGCAGCGGGTCATTCGCAAGGCCCAGAAGGATCCCAGGCGGGTAGTGATGGCCGAGGGACGCGATCCGCGCGTGATCCGCGCCGCCTATGCCCTGGAGCAGCAAGGGATTGCCAAGCCCATCCTGCTGGGCCGGCCCGAGTCCATCCACAACACCCTGAAGGACTTGCAACTGAACTACAAGCCCACCATCGTCTATCCCAGCCGTTCTCCTGACCGCGACCGCTATGCCGAAAAGCTGCACGAACTGCGTGCCCGCAAGGGCGTCACGCGAGCCTATGCCTATCAGCTGGCGCGCAATCACAACTACTTCGGGCCGCTCATGGTGCTTGCAGGCGATGCCGATGCCTTCGTTTCGGGCATCAACTATCACTATCCCGATGTGTTGCGCCCCGCACTCCAGGTCATCGGCACGAGCGAAGATGTCCATGTCATCAGCGGCGTGTTCATCATGGTCGTGCGCGACAGGGTCTACTTCTTCAGCGACGCCACCGTCAATCCCGATCCCACGGCCGAACAGCTCGCCGAGATCGCCATCAGCACGGCCGAGCTGGCCAAGACCTTTGACGTCGAGCCGCGGATTGCCATGATCTCCTTCTCCAATTTCGGCAGTGCCCGCTTCCCGCAGAGCGAGAAGGTGCGCCAGGCCACCGAACTGGTGCGACAACTGCGGCCGGACCTTCAGATCGACGGCGAGATGCAGGCCGACACCGCCGTCACCCCTGAACTGGTGGAGGAACAATTCCCCTTCAGCCGGGTGAAGGACGCCAACGTCCTCATCTTCCCCAACCTGGATGCTACCAACGCGGCCTACAAACTGCTGGCGCGGCTGGGAGGTGCCGAAGCGGTTGGTCCGATTCTGGTCGGCATGGCCAAACCCATCCACGTGCTTCCCACCGGCGCCGAAGTGCGAGACATCGTCAACATCGCGGCCCTGGCCGTGGTGGACGCGCAGCAGAACCAGAACAAAGCCTGAATCAGCGTCGAAGGGCTCTCGGTCGTCCGGGTAGCCCCTCCCCTTACCCTCGCCGCGCCTCATCTCGGCAGCAGCCGCAGAAGGAGGCGCGGTTGTTTTTCAGGATGTGGCCTGCAGGTTTGTCCCCGGCTATGCCCTGCGCTATCATAATCGCGATGACTACCTGCTATGCCTACGATCCTGTCGAGCAGAGACATACCCTGGCCGGGCATCCCGAACACAAGGGCCGGCTTGCCAGCACCCTGCGGCTGCTGCGAGAAGACGGCATTTTCGCGCGGTTGCAAGCCATTGAAGTGACGCCCATCTCGCCGGAGCGCCTGCAGCGCGTACACCCGGATGGCTACGTGCGCCGGGTGGAAGCCATGGCACGTTCGGGTGGAGGACACCTGGATCCCGATACCTATGTTGCGACCGGCTCCTACGAAGCCGCCCTGGCCTCGGCCGGTGCTCTGATCAACCTGGTGGAGAAGGTGGTCGCAGAGAAGGGTGTGAACGGCATGTCGTTGATGAGACCGCCCGGCCACCATGCTTTGCCTACCCGTGGCATGGGCTTCTGCCTTTTTGCCAATGTCGCCCTGGCAGCCTATACGGCTCGGGCGGAATTCGGCGTTGAGCGCATCCTCATCGTGGACTGGGACGTTCACCATGGCAACGGCACCGAGGCCATCTGCGCCGAAGATCCCACCATTGCTTTTTTCTCTACCCACCAATACCCCTTCTACCCCGGCACCGGGGCCCTCCATGATCGGGGGCGTGGGGCCGGGCTGGGCTCCGTGGTCAACGTGCCCTTCCCTGCAGGCGTCGGTGATAGCGGCTATGCCCTTGCCTTCGAGAAGGTGCTTGTTCCCTTTGCCCGGCGTTTCCGTCCCGACCTGATCCTGGTTTCGGCCGGCTATGATGCTCACTGGCGAGATCCGCTTGCTATGGAGCAGCTCAGCCTGGAGGGATACGCCGCGCTGGCCCGGCGGGTGCGCGCCCTGGCCGATGAACTGTGCGAAGGACGGCTGGTCGTTGCCCTGGAAGGGGGCTACGATCTGGATGTTCTACCCCATGCCGTCCTCAACACGTTGCGCATTCTGGAAGACCCCGCCGCGCCCATCTCCGATCCCTTCGGCCCTTCGCCCATGCCGGAACGCGATGTCTCCGCCCTTATCGACGAGATCCGCGCCCTGCACGGGTTGAACTGAAACCCCACTTCCCTTCCCCTGGCCGTGAGTTCCCGTCCCCATCTTACCCCAACCCTCGAGGCCAAGCTGAAGACGCTGCCCACGTCGCCCGGCTGCTATCTAATGCGCAACGACAGAGGACGGGTGATCTACGTGGGCAAGGCGGTGAATCTGCGCGCACGGGTGCGCAGCTACTTCCAGGACCAGAAGCAGCACACCGCCAAAACCCGCCGCCTGGTCGCCGATATCGCGGACCTGGAGTGGGTGGTAACAGACACGGAACTGGAAGCGCTGATCCTGGAGAACGAGCTGATCAAGCGCTACCGGCCTCAATACAATGTGCGCCTGAAGGACGACAAGCAGTATCCCTACATCAAGGTGCATTGGCAGGACGACTTCCCCAAGATCTCGGTGGTGCGTCGCATGCTGCCCGATGGCGCCCGCTACTACGGGCCGTTTACTTCCGGACACACTGTGCGGCAGACGCTGGAAGCGTTGCGACGGGTCTTCCCCTACCTCGACTGCAATCGAGAGATCACGGGCCGGGACGAACGCCCCTGCCTTTATTACCACATCAAGCGCTGTGCCGGCCCCTGCATCGGCGCCATCGACAGAGAGAGTTATCGGGAGATCATCGACGGCTTCTGTCACTTCCTGGAGGGCAAGACGGAAGAGGTCATCGAGGAACTGAATCGGCGCATGCTGCTGGCCGCCGAACGCATGCAGTTCGAGCGGGCTGCCATGTATCGCGATCAGATCCGCGCGGCCCAGCGCATCGTGGAACGCCAGAAGGTTGTGTCGGGCCGGCAGGAAGATGAAGATGTGATCGCCTTCGCCCAAGACAAAGGAAATGCCTGCGTGCAGGTGTTCTTCATTCGCCGGGGCCGGCTCATCGGCCGTGATTCCTTCATGCTGGAGGGAGTGGGCGAAGAGGAGAACGGCGAACTTCTGGCTTCCTTCCTCAAACAGTTCTACGCCGAAGCAGCTTATCTGCCGCCGCAGGTCTTGCTCCCCCGCGCCCTGGAAGAACAGGAGATCATCGAACGATGGCTGCGCAGTAAACGGGGTGCGAGGGTCACCCTGCGCATACCCAAACGTGGAGCCAAGAAAGAACTGGTGGAACTGGCCACCGAAAACGCCCGCAGCGCGCTGCTGGCCATGCAGGCCGAATGGGAGGCCGACGCTCACCGCCATACCGAAGCCGTGGCCAACCTACAGGCCGCACTCGACCTGCCCAAGCCACCCACCCGTATCGAATGTTTCGACATATCCACTCTCCAGGGAACCAACACGGTGGGCAGTATGGTGGTGTTTGTACGTGGCGCTCCTCGCAAGAGCGACTACCGCCGCTTCAAGGTAGCATCGGTGCAGAAGAGTGGCGAACCCGATGACTACGCCAGCATGCGAGAGGTGCTGCGCAGGCGCTACCGCCGCGCCGTGGAGGAGCAGGCCACAGACCCCGGCCGGCGCGTGGACCCCGTCTGGAAGATCTTGCCCGACCTGCTGATCGTGGACGGTGGCAAGGGCCAGCTCAATGTAGCGGTCGAGGTCTTGCAGGAACTGGGCCTGCTGGAGGTAGTGCCGGTGGTGGGGCTGGCCAAACGCGAGGAACTGCTCTTCGTGCCGGGCAAGGCCGATCCGATTCGCCTGCCTGCAGACAGCCCCGAGATGTACCTGGTACAGCGGGTTCGCGACGAAGCCCATCGCTTTGCCATCACCTATCAACGCAATCTCCGCCGCCACAGCATGATGCGCTCGCGGCTGGAGGACATTCCCGGTGTGGGCATGAAACGCCGGCAGGCATTGCTCAAGCATTTCCAGAGCATCGATGCCATCCGCAATGCCACCGTGGACGAGATCGCGGCTGTGCCCGGCATGACCCGCGCCGTGGCCGAGCGCATCAAGGAGTATCTGTAGCGCAAGGTGATGTTAGAAGCGGCCGGCCGGGTGGCCTGGGCCAGGCAATTGCCGGGGTGTGGAGGCACGGGGGGGAATGGAGAAGGTCGCGGTCGAGCCGGTCTCCGGCCGCTACGGTCATGACGAACCGTAGATGATGGTCTCCGGCTTGAACGCAGCCCACGAGAACCAGAAGTGGTCCGCATGCAGGATGGGGGTCAACTGCTTGCCTGCCAGCGGTCCATCAATGGCCTGGCCGACGATGTTCCAGGTGCTGCCGGTCTGGTCGTCGACGAACACCTTGTCCTGCTGCTTGAAGGTCAGCTTTTGGCCGTCGAGGTTGGGATCGAATACGCCGGTGGCGCCGACGTCGCGGGAATTGATGATCGTGCTCGCATCCAGAGCGCTGACCGTGCCCGGTACGTGGAAGACAACCAGGTCGTGGCCTCCCGGCGTATCGTGGATCACTCCTTTTTCGGCCAGGATCGTCAGCGGATACGCGACAGCCACATCACCCAGATCCACGGTGACCACGCGGGCCATGGCCGGGAGTCGTTCGTCGGGAATGCCGTCGAAGAGGAAGGGATTCTGACCGATGTTATCGTAGCCCGCGTAGGGATTACGGCCGTAGGAGCGGGAGAAACCGGTATCACGCGAGAGCACTACACCATCCGGGTAGGCAACTCGGAAATCGCCGAAGCCGATAAGGCTGGAAGGGATGAATGTGAGCCGCGCACCGGCCAGTTCCCCTACGATGCCCTCACCCGTGAATTGCTGCCACAGACTTTCGGTCGTGCGATCGTACATGATCAGGTCCGAATTGCGCAGCAGGCCCGACGTCCCGAATTCCAGCACTTCTCCTTGAAAACGGCGGTCGAAGGTAATGGCCGAATTGCAGAGAGGACAAAAGGTCACGGCGACGGGGATGCCGCCTACCACATCGTTGACGATCTCATGCCAGGTGAGGATCTGTAGTGGATAGGCGCGGGCATCACCGTCGATCTCCAGCGCTACCACCGGTTCGGCGTCGGCCAGCCAGGTTGCGGCTTCCTCCTGCGAGATGAACTTGGGCTCGTCGATGGAAGGGATACCGTCTCGCGGGGGACCACCTGACAGGATTTCGTCATAGCGAATCGTGTGTCGCGTCCAGTCGGTATTCCAGGTGGCAGTCAACGACCTGAGCCGTTGACTGCGATTGTCTTCGGTCATGATCTCGATATCACTCTCGATGTCGAATTTGGTTTGCCTGGCAACGGAGGCTTGGGGCGTATCGGTAGGTCGGGCGGTAGGCAGGGGCGTTGGCTCCTTCTGGCTTGCGATTGCACCGGGGCCGGTACCTGCCGTGCGCGCAGGCTCTGGTCGCGCACGCAGCACCAGCACCAGGATGACGAGAACCGCCAGGCCGGCAAGTACGCCGACAAGCGCGAGTAGAGGTGAACGGCGTGAAGTCTGCATGATAGTCTCCGAATAGCTGTGTGGCTGCCTCGGCATGGCGGTGGCAAGACCGGTAGGCCTGCAGCCGGTAGCGAGAAAGGTTTGTAGACCCTTTCCTCCTGTCCAACAGATACGGCGAATGCTCGGCTTCTTACCTCAGCCAGCGGGGCTGCTCCCGACCTTCGCCACCCACCTCCGCGCGGGGACGTGGCCCGAGCCGACTTACGCCCGCGCTCCACCTCACCCCCCTCACCGGCGCCGGCGCGAGCCTTCCCTGCCTGACCACACGGCGACACCCGTCATCGCCGCGCCTGCGCAGCTCTACATCTCTTCCTGCACACTGTAGCGGAATCGCCGCCGGGCGTCTAGCATGGCCCTGCGCATGATCTCGTGGACCTGTTCCGGATGTTTCACGTTGCGGAACACCGCTTCGGGGTC
>RFJM01000185.1 GCA_003694905.1 Caldilineae bacterium | reverse complement strand
TTCACCAGCTATCTCGTGGCCGCAGGAGTTGAAGCCACCCCTGTCGGGCCGGGCACTCCTTACGTCTCTCCCCTCCCCACCCCGGCCGCTGCATCTCCTTCCGAGTCGTCTTCTTTCTATGCGGACGGCACGCCGTTCGTACCCGCCCATGTCTTCGTGGGCGACACCTCCAGCAGCACGTGGCGCATCAACGCGGGGGCGGTCAAGGTGGTGGGGGGCAGGTTCACGCTGGATGTGGGCACGGTCGCCGAGCATGACGGCGTCTATGACTACCTGGAACTGGTTGCCGCCGACGGCACCGCCTACCGTTTCGAGGCCGAGGACCCCAAATGGACTACCGGCGATACCTATGCCGAGCACGAAGGGCCCGATAACCACTGGTGGTTGCAGCACTTCGGTCCCTTCAGCAATGGCCAGGGGCTGGTTGCGCACAAGACCGAGTTCGTGCCTGTGCTCACCACCACGGTGGAGGTCCCCGACGGTACCTACACCCTGTACATCGGGTCCTTTACCGGAGATCCCAACAACGGCGTGTTCGCCCTGGGCGTAACTTGGCGCTAAACGGTTTTGCAGACATGGGAAATCGCTGTGGTATAATCTCGCGCTGTGCGCGCATACGTCGCGCCCTCAGCACAGTATCCAGGAGTTCCACTGCGTGATTAACCCCCTCGACTGGCTTCTCGGCCTCTTTTCTCTCGACATCGGAATCGACCTCGGCACCGCCAACACCCTGGTCAACGTCCGGGGCCGCGGTATCGTCATCAACGAGCCCTCGGTCGTCGCCATCGAGGCGAAGACCAACAAAGTCCTCGCCATCGGTGCGGAAGCCAAGGAAATGGTGGGACGCACGCCGTCCAACATCGTCGCCATCCGCCCTTTGCGGGACGGGGTGATCTCGGACTTCGACGTGACCGAACGAATGCTGGAGTATTTCATCAGCAAGGTACACGACCGCGTCTTCATGTTGGTGCCCCGGCCGCGGGTGGTGGTGGGCCTGCCCTCGGGTGTGACCGAAGTGGAAAAGCGGGCCGTGTACGATGCCACGCTAAACGCCGGTGCCCGAGAGGCTTACCTCATCGAGGAACCCATGGCCGCTGCCATCGGCGCCGGACTGGACGTGACCATTGCTCGTGGCAGCATGATCGTGGACATCGGCGGCGGAACCACAGAGGTCGCGGTCATTTCGCTGGGCGGCATCGTGGTCGCGCGTTCGGTGCGCGTGGCCGGCGACGAAATGGACGAGGATATCATCAACTATGCTCGCCAGAAATACAACCTGCTCATCGGCGAACGCATGGCCGAGGAGGCCAAGATCGCAGCCGGGTCTGCCTATCCGCTGGAGGAGGAGCTGATCTTCCCTCTGCGCGGCCGCAACCTCATCACGGGCCTGCCCGACGAGGTCGAGGTGAGCTCGGTGGAAATCCGCGAAGCCCTGGCCAACTCGGTCAACATCATCGTCGAGACGGTGCGCAGCGCCGTAGATGATACGCCGCCCGAACTTATTGCCGACCTGATGCAGGACGGTATCGCCCTGGCGGGAGGCGGAGCCCTGCTGCGAGGGCTGGCCGATCGCCTGAGCGAGGAAACCCGCATGCGCGTCTACGTCGCCAGCGACCCCATGACCTGCGTAGCCAAAGGCGCGGAACGAGTCCTGGAAAACCTCGACGTGCTGCGCAAAGTGCTGGCCGGCATGCATCGAGGCAGCACCCTCCACAGCCCCCTGCACTAGCTTCCTACGCCCGGCCGGGCCCGCGCACAGGAGGATGCCCCACCTGTCTGTCTGAGCAATCCGTCCTTCCCTGTGAAGGCCCCCTGCTTCCCTTCTCATGCGAGTCCTTCGTTCCCGCCCCCTCATCCTGCTATTCGTGGTTGTGGGGGCGTTTGTGATCATGTTTCTCGACGCAGGAGGCCAGATGGGGCCCTTCAACGATGCTATCCAACGCCTGCTCCGGCCTTTCGACATCGCCTTTACCGAGGCGCGGAGCGATCTGGCCGAAATGCTGTCCACGGCCCGCGATCTGCGTACGTTGCGCCGCGAGAACAGCGAATTGCAGGCCCTGGTAGAGCGCCTTACCGTCGAGAACCTGGAGCTGGCGGAAGTCCGCGCCGAGAACGAAAAACTGCGTGCGTTCTTGGCCTTTGCCCAGGTCAACCCCACGTACAACTTTCGCGGGGGTCAGATCATTGCGCGCGCCATCGGCGTGAAAGCCAGCCCCTACGCCGATACCCTGCAAATCGACCTGGGCGCGGAGCATGGCATCCGCCTGGGCATGCCTGTGGTTACCGATCGCGGTCTGGTGGGCCGCATCGCCGAGGTCTTTTCCAACAGCAGCACTGTGCTGCTGCTGAGTGATCCCAACAGCTCCATCAACGTCATGACCCAAAGCTCTCGCGCACCGGGGACCCTCAACGGCCGCGCGGGCCAGGATCCTGTCATGGATTTCATACCCCCCGATATGAAGGTCGCCGTGGGCGAGATTGTCATCACTTCTGGGCTGGGAGGCAACTTTCCCAAGGGACTCGTCGTGGGTCAGATCACCGAAGTCCTGCACAGCGACAATCAGCCCTTCCAACGAGCCGTGGTGCGTCCCACCGTCGATTTCGATCGCCTGGAACTGGTCCTGGTCATTACCTCCTTCACGCCTTACGACACGGCCGGCGAGCCTGCCATTTCCTCCTTTCTGACGCCCACTCCGGCGCCTACCCCCTAGCTAGCCGGCTATCGACATTATGTCCAGTCTGTTCCTCTTCCTGCCCATCGCCCTGGTGGTCGTGACCCTGCAGGCCACGGTCATGCATCACCTTTCCCTGGGCAGCGCCCGGCCCGACCTCATCATCATCAGTCTGGTATTGTGGACCATGTCGACCGGCCGCGACCGGGCTTTGCTTCCGGCCATACTCATGGCCCCCCTGTTCGACGCCGTGGCCGGCCTGCCCCTGGGCGTCTCGGTAGTGCCGCTCTTGATCGTAGTGCTCATTGCCAGCATCGGTGAACGGACCCTGTTCGGGGCCAGACTTGGCTGGCCCATCTTCGCCGCCTTTACCGCTTCGCTGGCCGCGGGCGCCATCACCTTGCTCGAGTTGCGTCTCCTGGGCTGGCGTACTCCCTGGACCGATCTCATCCTGCGCATCCTGGTGCCTTCGGCCTTACTGAACGCCTTTCTCGTCTTCCTCATCTTCATCCCGGTCGAATACCTGCGCTCGCGGCGTAGCTTCGGCCTGGGATAGAGTCCTCTCGCGATGTCGTCCCGGCTCCCCGATCTCTCCACCCGACTGCTCGTGTTGCGCCTGAGCACCGTCGTCATCTTCCTGGCGCTGGTGACACAACTGGCGGTGCTTCAGTTCTCCCGCGGGAGGCAGTACCAGGAGCGGGCGCTGTTCAACCGCACGCGCGTGGTGCAAACGGAGGGCGCGCGCGGGGTCATCTACGACAGCCAGGGCCGCTTCCTGGCCCGCAACAGGGCCCTGTTCGCCGTGGCCCTGGTTCCCGCCGACCTGCCCGACGATCCCGATTTCGCCGTCTCGCTCCAGAAGCGGCGGGCGCTGTACCGGGCGCTGCTGGACGTCTTGCAGCAGGCTATGGCCGAATACAGCCCGCCCCCGACACCGGCCCCCGAAGGCCTGCCCAGCTTCTACGAGGTGGGCCAGTCGCGGCCGCCGGGCCCCTCCATCCTCAGCCTGGAGGAGATCGAGAGTCTGGTCAATCAACGCGAGCTGGGCAGCGCCTATCAGCCCGTGCTGGTGGCCGAGAATCTCCCGCGCGAAGTAGCCTTGCGGGTCGAGGAAGAACGCTATCGCCTGCCGGGTGTGGAGGTCGTGGTCATTACACGGCGAGAATACTTCTCAGGCTCGGACATAGCCCACATTGTAGGTTACATGGGGCCCATTCCCCAGGAGAACATCACCACCTATGTAGAACGGGGATATCCGGCCGACGCCTGGGTGGGGCTTGCCGGTCTGGAACTGACCTACGAACAGACGCTGCGCGGCAGGCCCGGACGCAAAGTTATCGAAGTGGACGTCAACGGACGCGAGCGCGCGGTCATCGGCCAGGAGGTGCCTCCCCGGCCGGGCCGCAATCTCATCCTCAGCATCGACCTGGACCTGCAGAAGGCCATGCGACAGGCTCTGGAGGGCGGCATCCGGCCATTGCGCTCGCACAGTGCCGTCGCCGTGGCCATGGATCCTCGCAACGGCCATATCTTGGGTATGGTCAGCCTGCCCACGTATGACAACAACATTTTTGCCGACGGTGTCACCCCGGAGGAATACCGGGAAATCGCGGAGGCACCGGGCTTCCCGCTCATCAATCATGCCATCAGCGGCATCTATCCGCCCGGCTCTACTTTCAAGCTGGTGACCGCCTCCGCCGCGCTGCAGGAGAAGGTGATCACCCCCAAGACCATTCTCAACGCCCCCGGCATCATCTATCTGCCCAACCGCAACTTCCCCGACAACCCAAATCTGGCTCAGCCCTTCGTGTGCTGGATCTACAAAAGCGGTGGCCAGCACGGTGATATCAACGTCGTCTATGCCATCGCCGAATCGTGCGATATCTTTTTCTACAAGGTGGGCGGCGGCTGGCCCGTGGCCGAATTCGAGGGCTTGGGGGTCGAAACCCTGGCCTACTATGCCAATCTTTTCGGCTTTGGCAACCTCACCGGCATCGATCTCCCCGCGGAAAACCCCGGCCTGGTTCCCAATACGCGCTGGAAGCGCCTGGCCAAGGGAGAGAAATGGGTGACCGGTGACACCTACAACATGGCCATCGGCCAGGGCGATGTGCTGGCGACCCCCTTGCAGGTGACTCTGATGACAGCAGCCGTAGCCAACAACGGTTTCCTCTACAAGCCCGAGGTGGTGGCAGCCATCACCGACGATAGAGGCAACGTCATCGAGGAGAGAGGCCCTCAGCTTATTCGCGAGCTACCCATCGATCCCAAATGGCTGGATGTGGTGCGCGAGGGGATGTGGCTGGCGGTCAACTGGGAGGGCGGTACCGCCAAAGACATCTGGGACCCCGACCTGCGCATCGCCGGCAAGACCGGAACGGCCGAGTTCTTCGATCCGGAGATCATCCGAGACCGCCGCGGCAACCTACCTACCCACGCCTGGTTCACGGCCTTTGCCCCCTACGAAGATCCTGAGATCGTCGTGACCGTCTTTGTCTACAACGGCGGTGAGGGTTCTCTCGTGGCCGCGCCCATCGCCCACAAGATCTTGCAGGCCTATTTCGATATCAAGGCGCGGCGGGCCGAGGCGGCCAATCCCGCAGCTGGCGATGACACCCCAGTGGAGGAGACGCCATGATACGCTTCAACTGGCGCAGCTTCGATTGGCTTCTGTTGGTCGCCATTCTCATGCTCAGCATCTACGGCGTCGTCATGATCAACAGCGCCGTGCAGGGCGATCCCGAGCTAACCAATTATCCGCAGCGGCAGATCTTCTACATTGTGGCCGGGCTGGTACTGATGTTTGCGGTCGCGGCCTTCGACTACAAGTTCCTGAGCTTCCTCACCGAACCCTTCTACCTGCTCGTCATTCTGTTGCTGGGGCTGGTAGGCGTTCTGGGCAATCGTATCTTCGGCGCGCAGAGCTGGATCGATGTCTTCGGCCTCTTTCCCATCCAGCCTTCCGAGCTGGCCAAGGTAGCCCTGGCCCTCGCCATGGGCAAGTACCTGGCTTATCATCTGGATCAGATGGACCGATTGCGCACGGTCCTCATCGCCCTGCTCATCATGCTGCCGCTGCTGGTGATGGTCTTCCTGGAGCCCGACCTGGGCGGCGCTATCGTGCTGGCCGTCGAAGGGGTCTTCATCCTCATCGCTGCCGGACTCCGGGTCCAGCACATGGTGCTCGGCGTGGTGGCCGGGCTGGGATTGTTTCCCTTCTTCTGGGGCTTGCTCCAAGAACACCAACGCACACGGCTGCTCATCTTTATCAACCCGACCGCGGATCCGGACAGCTACTTCAATGTCAATCAGGCTCTCATCAGCGTGGGCTCGGGGGGACTGCTGGGCAAAGGCTATGGCCAGGGTACCCAGAGCCAGCTCCACTTCCTGCGCGTACGCCACACCGACTTCATCTTCTCGGTGATCGCGGAGGAGTTGGGGTTTGTGGGCGCGGTGGGTTTACTGTTGCTCCTCTTCTTCGTGCTGATGCGCCTGTGGCGCATCGCCGATCGGGCCCGCGATCCCTTCGGCAGTTTCATCGTGGTCGCCATCGCCGGTATCGTCCTGTTTCAGACGGTGGTGAATGTGGGCATGAACATGGCCCTGGTCCCCGTCACCGGACTGCCACTGCCCTTTGTCAGCTACGGCGGCAACGCCATGCTCTCTATCATGATGCTGGTGGGACTGGCAGAAAGCGTGGCCATGCACCATCGTAAGATCGAATTCTGAGCCCAGCCGCGAGCGGCGGCTGACGCCGTCCGGCACGGCTGTCACCTCAGCCCCAGCAGGTTCGTGGTCGTTCGCGCGCGGCTTCCGATCCGTGTATCTCAAGCCGCCTTATGTTACAATCAGAGATTGCAACACCTGCCCGCCCCATCCCCCGGCAGGTTTGCGCATCGACCTGCTTTCCTGCTCCTCCCCTGCCACTACCGGAGGCGGTGAGCGACCCAGGTCGGTGCCCCAATCATCCCCTATTTCCGAGGATACACCGTGACTCATCCTGTGCAAGCACATAGTCCTACCACCGAACCCCGAGCAGACAGAGCCTCCGCGAAACCCCGCGACTTCATTCGCGAGATCATCGAACGCGACATCGCCGAAGGCACCTATGGTGGACAGGTCGTCACGCGCTTCCCTCCGGAACCCAACGGCTACCTGCACATCGGCCACGCCAAGTCCATCTGCCTGAACTTCGGCGTCGCCGAGGAGTACAACGGCCGTTGCCATCTCCGCTTCGACGACACCAACCCCACCACCGAAGACATCGAGTACGTCGAGTCCATCAAAGAGGCCATCCGCTGGCTCGGTTTCGATTGGGGCGAGCATCTCTACTTCGCCTCCGACTACTTCGAACAGCTCTATCAGTTTGCCGAGCAACTGATCAAAGACGGCAAAGCCTATGTCGACAGCCTCAGCGAAGAGGAAATCCGCGCATATCGGGGCACCGTCACCGAGCCTGGGCGTGAAAGCCCCTATCGCAACCGCTCGGTAGAAGAGAACCTGGACCTCTTCCGCCGGATGCGCGCCGGCGAGTTCCCCGACGGGGCCCATGTCCTGCGCGCCAAGATCGACATGAGTTCCCCCAACATGCTCTTGCGTGACCCCATCCTCTATCGCATCCGGCATGCTCATCACTATCGCACGGGCGACAGGTGGTGCATCTACCCCATGTACGACTTCGCCCACCCCCTCTCGGACGCCATCGAGCACATCACCCATTCCCTGTGTACCCTGGAATTCGAGAACAATCGCGCCATCTACGACTGGCTGACCGAGAATCTCATCGATCCTCCACGTCCCCGGCAGTACGAATTCGCGCGGCTGAACCTCGATTACACCGTCATGAGCAAGCGCAAGCTGCTGCGCCTGGTGGAAGAAGGCCATGTCAGCGGCTGGGACGACCCCCGTCTGCCCACCCTGGCCGGATTGCGGCGTCGCGGGGTCACCCCCGAGGCCATCCGCACCTTCTGCGATATCATCGGCGTGGCCAAGGTCAACAGCCGGGTCGAATACGAACTCCTGGAGCACACCATCCGCGATGACCTCAACTACCGCTCGCCTCGGGTAATGTGCGTCTTGCGGCCACTGAAGGTGATCATCACCAACTACCCCGAAGACCGGGTCGAATGGCTGGATGCGCCCTACTGGCCCCGAGACATCCCCAAAGAAGGGAGTCGCAAGGTGCCATTCGCTCGCGAACTGTTTATCGAGCAGGATGACTTCATGGAGGACCCGCCGCCGGGCTATCACCGCCTGGCACCGGGCCGTGAGGTGCGCCTGCGCCACAGCTATGTCATCCGCTGCGACGAGGTCATCAAAGATGAAGCCGGTGAGGTAGTGGCCCTGCACTGCACATACGATCCCGAGACCCTGGGTGCCCGGCCCAGGGGGCGCAAGGTCAAGGGCACCATCCACTGGGTCTCTGCTGCTCATGCCCTGCCCGCCGAAGTACGACTGTACGAGCGGCTCTTCATCAAAGCAAATCCCGATGAGGTCGAAGAGGGAAAGACCTTCCTCGATTACCTCAACCCGGATTCGCTGCAGATCCTGCGGGACGCCCGCGTGGAGCCCAGTGTGGCCGACGACCCGCCCGACACGCGCTACCAGTTCGAACGGCAGGGATACTTCATCCAGGATTGCGTCGACTCCCGTCCGGAAGCGCTGGTGTTCAATCGCATCGTGGCGCTGCGCGACTCGTGGAGCAAGCAGGCTGCCGCGACCGAAGCCGGCAGAGGGCGCCCCGAGCCCGAGCCGGGATCCCGCGAGGGGACCGCGTCGGAGGCACGGGCCAGGGCCCGAGCTGCCTCGCCCGAGCTGGCTGCTGCCTATGATCGCTATCTCGCCATGGGCCTCTCCGAATTGGATGCAGATATCATCAGCGGCGATCCGGAGAGGGTGGCCTTTTTCGATGAGGCAGTCCGCGACCTCGAGGATTCCAAGCTATTGGCCAACTGGCTCAACAATGTGTTACTTGGCGAAATCCAGGACGCTTCCCTCCTATCCCTTCCCTTCTCGCCCTCGAGTTTCGGACGGCTGGTGGCGCTGGTGGCCGGAGGCACCATCTCCAGTGTGAGCGCCAAGCAGGTCTTGGCCGAAATGTTGCAGAAGGGTGGCGATCCCGAGGCCATCGTGGAAGAGCGTGGGCTGCGTCTCATCGGCGACGAAGAGGCGCTGGCCACGACCATCGCCGATGTCCTGGCCCGCCACCCCGACAAAGTTGCCGCCTACCGGGCCGGCAAAACAGGTCTCATCGGCTTTTTCGTCGGCCAGGTCATGCGTGCCACCCAGGGCAAGGCCGACCCCAGGCTTGTGCGTACCCTCCTCGAAAAACGGCTGGCCTCCTGACGGCACCTGTGCTGTCCCCGGCCGTCTCACCCTAGATTCACCCGGAGTCTCAACGCGTTTCTATGACCACCACAAAGCAACCCGCGCGGGTGCGCTTCGCACCCAGTCCCACCGGCTACCTCCACATCGGTGGAGCACGCACCGCGCTCTTCAACTGGCTCTATGCCCGTCATACGGGCGGGCAGTTCATTCTGCGGATCGAAGACACCGATCGCAATCGTTACGTACCCGATGCCCTCGACAACCTGCTGGAAAACCTCCGCTGGCTGGGCCTCGACTGGGACGAGGGCCCGGAAGTTGGCGGCGACTACGGCCCCTATTTCCAGTCCCAGCGCCTCGATCTCTACCGGGAGTGGGCAGACTGGCTGGTGGAGCATGGTCATGCCTATCGCTGCTATTGTACTGCCGAGGAGCTGGCCGAAATGCGGGAGCAGCAACGCCAGGCCAAGGCCAAAGTGGGCTACGACCGCCGCTGTCGCTGGCTGACGCCGGCGGAGCGGGCCGCACGCGAGGCCGAAGGACGCCCCTGGGTCGTGCGCCTGGCCGTCCCGCTGGAGGGGACGGTAACCTTCCACGACCTCATCCGCGGAGACATCACCTACGACAACCGCGAGTTACAAGATGCCGTGTTGCTCAAAAGCGACGGCTGGCCCACCTATCACCTCGCCAACGTGATCGACGACCATTTTATGAACATCACCCACATTATGCGAGGCGATGAGTGGCTGCCCTCGGTCCCTATCCACTACCACCTCTATCGGGCGTTTGGCTGGGAGCCGCCCGTCTGGGCCCACCTGCCCGTTATCCTCAATCCATCGGGCAAAGGCAAGGTGAGCAAGCGCGCCATCCAGAATCCCGACGGCACCGTCATCCCGGTATTCGTACACGAGTATCGGCAGATCGGCTATCTCCCGGAAGCTGTGGTCAACTTCCTCAGCGGCATCGGCTGGTCGTTGGACGACAAGACCGAGATCTACGACCGCGAGACGGCCATCGCTGCCTTCGACATCTGCAATATCCAGGCCTCGCCGGGCAAATTCCCGGCGGACAAGCTCCTGTGGATGAACGGCGTCTACGTGCGCCAGCTATCGCAAGAGGCCTTGCTCGAAGCGATTCTGCCCTACCTGCATGAGGCCCTCGGCGTGCCAGTGTCGGATCTACGTCAGGATTCGCGGCTGCGGCTGCTCTTGCCCGCACTACAGGAGCGCATCAAGGTGCTGTCGGATGCCCCCGCATTGGTCGACTTCCTCTATGCCGACAGCATCGACATTCCCCGGCCCGAGGACCTGATCCCCAAGAAGACCACCCCCGAACAGGTGGTCACCAGCCTTACCCGCTCCATCGCTGCTTTGCAGGCGCTGGATACCTGGGACGAACACCAGATTGAGAGCGCCCTGCGCGGCGTGGCTGCAGAGCTCGGGCTCAAGGCAGGACAGGTCTTCAATCCCATTCGCGTGGCCGTCACCGGCAAGAAAGTCGCGCCTCCCCTCTTCGTCACCCTGGCTGCCGTAGGACGGGAGGCAACTATCGTACGCCTGCAGCGAGCGCTCGCCCTGTTGCAGACAGCATAGTCCCCGACAAATGGCGGCTCAGCCTGTCCCACCTCTGTAAGCTCCCCCGCAGAAGGGGTGCGCCATTACTGAAAACGGACTTTCTCTCCACTACGATACATTCCGTGGTCAACTGACAGGCGTGCGCGAAAGCGTTCCACATGGCGATCTCTCGATCGCCATCCTTTTTCGCCCTCTACTCCAAATTGTATAGAAACTTCCTCTGCGCACGTACGTCGCTGCACATCCGTTTCTTACCGCATCCGCATCATGACCTCGAACCCTCAGACAGAAGCCCGGCCGGCTTGTCCCGTAACCGCCATGACGCGTCTCTTGGGCACACGCTGGACCATGCAGATCCTGCACAACCTTCGTACCCGCAAGCGCTTTTGTGAGCTCCAGTCCGCGGTGGGCAACGTCAATCCCACCACGTTCACCCAACGCCTGAGGATGCTCGAAAAGCAGGGCCTGGTCATCCGACGTGAATCACCGGATAACAAACGACACGTCGAATACGAGCTCACGCGCGCCGGCCGTGAGCTGCTGCCCATTCTGGATTCGCTGGTGGGGTGGGCGGAACGCTGGCTCGTCGAACGACAGCCCGAGGCCGGGGCCCGAAGTTAGCCGGTCACAGCCAACATTACACTCCCACACTCAACAGGAGACAACACCCAAACATGGACCCCGAAGTCAAGAAACAAACCTTGCGAAAATTGACCTACGGTCTCTACGTGCTCACCGCTGCCGACGGCGATGATGTTGCCGCCGGTACCGTCAACTGGCTCTCCCAGGCATCTTTTCAGCCGCCCCTGGTCATGGTAGGGGTGAAGAAGGACAGCGGCACACATGCGCTGATCGAGCGCACCGGCCTCTTTGCCGTCAACATTCTGGCCGCGGGCCAGAAAGATGTGGCGGCGGCCTTCTTCCGCCCCACGGAGGTCGAGGGAGATCGGGTGAACGGCCAGGCGTTCGAACCCGGCCCCACCACTGGTGCCCCCCTGCTGCTCGGCGCCCCCGCCTGGTTCGAGGCTCGGGTCACCGATAGCGTTAAACGAGGCGATCACACCGTCTTTGTCGCCGAAGTTATCGAGGCCGGACTGCGCGATCCCGAGGCAAAGCCCCTGGAGATGTGGGATACCGGCTGGTTCTACGGCGGCTGAGTTCGTTCCCCACTCGGAAAGGTGCACACCGGCCTTCGGCACACCCTGGCCGTTGGGCCTGGGCGACCAGGCGATACCTCCCACGCATAGTAGCCGGTCTCGACGCGTCGGGACCGGCTTTTTTCATGGCTGCGTGTTTCCCCCATCTCCTCCCTCTCTGCTATAATCCCCCGGCGGTAGCCAATGGCGGCCGCTCCTTATCCTCCCAAATTGCAGCAAAGAGGTATGAAAACCACCATGCACTCGAGACGATGGCAGGTAGCCGCAGTCAGCCTGGCCCTGGTTCTGCTCGCCACCGCCTGTAGCCTGGCGGGTCAGGCCGACCTCCCCCAGCCCACGCCCACGCGCACACCCTTTCCTACCTTCACCCCCACCCCTGAAGGACAGGTGGCCAATGCCCATCTCTTCGAGGTGGACACGAGTCAGCCCGGCAGTGGAGGCGTGGCCATGGCCCTGCCCACCGA
>RFJM01000184.1 GCA_003694905.1 Caldilineae bacterium | reverse complement strand
TTCGACACACCCGGCAACATCGTCGACGCTGCCGTCCGTGCCCTGCATGAAGGGTACACCCACTACACTCCCGCCAACGGCCTCCCGGCCCTGCGCGAGGCTATCGCGGCCGAGGTCTCGCGTACCCGAGGCATCGATGTCCACCCCGACCAGGTGGTGGTCGTGCCCGGCGGCAAGCCCATCATGTTCTACGCGCTGCTGGCCCTATGCGAGGCCGGCGATGAGGTCATCTATCCCAATCCCGGCTTTCCCATCTACGAATCCATGATCAACTTCGTGGGCGCCACCCCGGTCCCCATGAAACTTTCCATGGAGCGAGAATTCAGCTTCGACCCCGACGAGTTCCGCTCCCTGGTCACCGACCGCACGCGGCTGATCATCATCAACTCGCCCGCCAACCCCACCGGCGGCGTGCTTTCGGCCCAGGACCTGGCGGTTGTGGCCGAGATCGCCCTCGAACGCGGCATCCCGGTCCTTTCCGACGAGATCTACAGCCAGATCCTCTACGAAGGGGAGTTCGCCAGCATTGCCAGCATCCCGGGCATGGAGCGACTGACGATAATCCTGGACGGGTATTCCAAGACCTATGCCATGACCGGCTGGCGCGCCGGCTATGGGGTCATGCCCGTTGAGCTGGCCCAGCAGTTTACCAAACTCATGGTGAATTCCAACTCTTGCACGGCCGCTTTCACCCAGATAGCCGGCATCGAGGCCCTGCAGGGACCGCAGGACAGCGTCAGGGCCATGGTGGAGGCCTTCCGCCGGCGTCGGGATCTGATCGTAGACGGTCTGAACCAGATCCCCGGCTTCCGTTGTCTGACACCAAAGGGGGCTTTCTACGCCTTTCCCAACATCGAAGGCACGGGACGTAGCAGTCAGGAACTGGCGGACTACCTGTTGCAAGAGGCCGGCGTGGCGCTGCTGGCAGGCACTTGCTTTGGGGCCTACGGCGAGGGCTTCCTGCGCCTCTCCTATGCCAATTCGGAGGAAAACATCCAGCGCGCCCTGGATCTGATCGGGGAGGCGGTCGCCAGGCTGGACTAGAAGCAGCCGCATGAGCGCTATCGATCGACAGGCACTCCTGTCCGAGCTGCCACCACCCTGGCCGTATCCGCTCCTGCCCGAGATACAGCAGGCCGTGCGGGACGGCGGCCGGAAGGTGGTGGTGCTGGACGATGACCCGACGGGCACGCAGACGGTGCACGGCGTCCCGGTGCTGACCGAGTGGTCTGCACCTGCGCTGGCGGCAGAACTGCGCAACGACCTCCCCTGCTTCTACATTCTCACCAACTCGCGCAGTCTGCCCCTGCCGGAAGCGCAGGCCATGAACCGGGAGATCGCGGTCAATCTGCGCGCTGCCGGCAGGCAGGTGGGCCGCGAGTTCGTAGTGGTCAGCCGCAGCGACTCGACCCTGCGGGGTCATTACCCGGGTGAAACGGACGCTCTGGCCGAGGGGCTGGGCTGCCGGTTCGACGCCACGCTGATCGTCCCCTTCTTCCTGGAAGGCGGGCGCTACACCATTGGCGATGTGCACTATGTAGCCGAGGGAGACAGGCTAATCCCCGCGGCCGAGACGCCCTTTGCCGCCGACGCGGTTTTCGGCTACCGCTCGTCCAATCTGCGAGAATGGGTGGAGGAAAAAAGCCAGGGTCGGGTGCGGGCATCCGAGGTCGCCTCCATCACCCTGGAAGATCTGCGCCGGGGTGGGCCAAGCAAGGTACGCGAGCGCTTGCTTGCGCTGCGGGATGGGCAGGTGTGCGTGGTCAATGCGGCCGCGTATGAAGACCTGGAAGTCCTCGTGGCGGGCCTGCTGGCAGCCGAGGCCGAGGGTAGGCGCTTTCTCTATCGCACGGCAGCTTCCTTCGTGCGCGTCCGGGCCGGGATCGCCCCGCGCCGGCTGCTGTCGCGAGAGGAACTGGTCTGTGCAGGAAGTCAAGGCGGGCTCGTCGTGGTCGGGTCATACGTACCCAAAACGACGGCGCAGCTTAGCAGCCTGCTGGATCACACCGAGATCACGGGTATCGAACTGCATGTGCAGACACTGCTGGATCGAAGGCGCCGCCGGCAACACCTGGAGGATGTGATAGGCAGGGTAAACCGACTGCTGCGCCTGGGTTCGGACGTGGTTGTGTACACCAGCCGCGCGCTGGTGAAGGCCGGGGATGCGCAGGAGAATCTCGCCATCGGGCGGCAGGTCTCCGAAAGCCTGATCGATATCGTGCGCAGACTGGAGGTGATGCCCCGCTTCCTGATCGCCAAGGGCGGGATCACCTCCAGCGATGTGGCGACCGCAGGGCTGGGCATTCGCCGGGCCATGGTGCTCGGGCAGATCCTGCCCGGCGTGCCGGTGTGGCGCTGTGGCCCGGAAAGCCGCTATCCGGGACTGAGTTATGTGGTGTTTCCGGGCAACGTGGGGGATGACAAGGCGTTGGTGCGGATCGTCGAGATGATGGGGGAGCCGGCATCGTGATGGCCTCGACGCTGGAACTGCTACGGGCGGCCCAGGCCGGGGGCTACGCGGTGGGTGCCTTCAATGTCTACAATCTCGAAGGTGCTTTGGCCGTGGTTGCCGCGGCCGAACAGGAACGATGCCCGGCGATCCTCCAGATCCATCCGGCCGCACTGGTGCACGGAGGATCGCCGCTGGTGGCGCTTTGTCTGGAAGCAGCCCGCCGGGCCACGGTACCCATGGCGGTCCATCTCGACCATTGTACCGATCTCGAGACGGTACGCGCGGTCCTGGCCGCGGGCCTGACCTCGGTCATGGCCGATGGCTCGCGGCTGGACTACGAGGGGAATGTGGCTTTCACGGCGGAGGTGGCGGCCATGGTACACGCGCGCGGCGGCTGCGTCGAAGCCGA
>RFJM01000183.1 GCA_003694905.1 Caldilineae bacterium | reverse complement strand
GGGGTGGGGTTGCCCGCGGGATGGCTGGCCGGATCGCCGGGGAAGGTCAGTGCCTGGATCTCGACGATGTTGCTATAGCCGTCGCCATCCGAGTCGAGTTGCTCGATGGCCACGAAGCTGTGGCCATGGCTCTTATAGTCGGCTCCGAAGGCGTTGCGCGCCGGGATGCTGGTGTGGCAGACTGCACAGCTATCCAGTTGGCTGCCGGAGATGCCTGGATATGTGCTGCGGAAGGCTGTGAGATAGTTGCTCTTGGCCTGGACAGGTGCCTGGCGCATGTCGACCGCGGCCAGAATGACGAGCGCCAGCACTATCAGCGACGGCCAGAGCCATCGGCGGCGAATGGGCCGTGGGTCAGCACGATTGTCCATAGAGGGGCCTCCTGTGAATGACGGTGGTGCCGCAGAAGGCAGGTCGTTTGTAGGGCGGTCCCTGCCTCGCTACGGCGCGAGGATGAATGAGTGGTGGCTGAGAAACCACAGGTTCGGTCACCTCTAATGCTCTGGAATAGGGGGTGTGGGGGGTGAAAGTTAAAGCGAGGTAGAGACAACATGAGACGCCGATGAGCGTCCGGTCGACTTTCAACAACGCAGAATCGAAGCGCGAGATACGGCGTTCGGCCGTGTTCGCCGCCGTGCTTAACATACACTTAACACAGAGATGACAGCGTATTAACCCATCCTGCGCCGATATGCATTAAGCTTTGGTCAGGCTCGAACAGCGGAAGGCAACATGCAATACCGCCCGAGCCAGGCGCCGGATACATGCCCGGACGCCAACCAAGTTTCACCGAACATCACCCCCTCAGGAGAATAACCATGTCACAACGTACAGCAGCCTTCGTCGCAGTCTCCCTGACTGCCTTCATAGTGATAGCAACTGTTGTCGTGCTCCTGGCCATGCCTGGTCTGCGGCAGGCGGAAGCCAAGCTGACGGACACGGCAACGACCGCGCAGACCGAGGTCGTGCAGGTCGAGCCGGCGGCCGTTTCCTCGCAGGCGGACGTCCTGCCGCAGGCGAACCCCGTGGCCGTAGATGCAAGCACCACTCAGGACACGGCCGCGCCGGCCGCGAACACCCAGATGCTGGAAGTCTTCCAGCAACGGGAAGAGGCCTACCGGCAGCAGATCGAGCAGGCCAATACCCAACTGAAGCAGGCCTACGAGCAACTGCAGAAGCTGCAGGCACAGAACCAGGAGCTCTTGCAACGAGAACAGGTCTATCGCCAGCGGCTGGAAGAAAGCAACCAGATCATCCAGACTCTGCAGACTCAGCTGAATCAGGTACAGGGCCAGATCGCCTTCCAGGAGCAGGTTACTGCGCCTCGAGACGACGACCGCTACGAACGTGAACGCGGCTACGACGACCGCTACGAACATGAGCGAGGCGAACATGAGCGAGAGTACGACGACGACTAGGCGCAGGAAGCCGCGGAAGAAGCAGCGTAAGCCTTACGGCGCACGCGCTCTGCTGGCTGCCCTGACCCTTGGTGGTACCATGATGGGCTGGGTAGCCCTGGCCCAACAGGTCGACAAGTCGGCCGCGGTGGACCCCGGCTTCGCGGGCGAGCCCTTGCTGGTCTCGGCAGCGCCGCAGCAGGCGGCGCCTACCCAGCCGGCCGCCACCAGCATCGAGCTGGCACCCATCCCCACGGTGGTTCCCCCACCCGGCGGCGATGTGGCCCAGCTCACCCTGGACCCGATTCCCGAAACGGTGGTCTTGCAGCCCATTCCTGCCGTGTCCCGGCCGGTCATCTCCCGGCCGGTGGTACGGTCCCGATCCAGTCGGTGAGACCCCCATCACCCCTTCCCCGGCGAGCCCCCTCGCCGGGGAAGCTTCTTGAAACGACGATGAACAGGTTGTACTCACACCACTTCCGAGCCATGAACTGCACCATGAGCGCCTGGGTCTACTCAGATACCAACGAGGCCCAGATAGCGCTCCGGAGCGTCGAAGAGTGGATGCAGGAAGTCGAGGCCAGGCTCAGCCGTTTTCGGCCGGATAGCGAGCTCAGCCGGCTCAATGCCGCTGCCGGACGGCCCTTCCGGGCCGACCCCCTTCTCTGGGACGTCACCCAGGAGGCGCTGGCTGCAGCCGAGCGCACCAACGGCATCTTCGACCCTACCGTCGGTCAGGCCCTGATTGCTGCAGGCTACGATCGCTCCTTCGAGCAGTTAGATACCCGCTCTACGGCAGCGCCGCTTGCCCTCAGCGAGGCACAGGCCCAGCACTGGCGGCAGATCGGTCTCGATCGCAAAGAGCATCTGATTACACTGCCGGAGGGCGTGCGGCTGGATCTCGGGGGTATCGCCAAGGGCTGGGCGGCCGACCGGGCGCTGGAGATCCTGGCGCCCTACGGGCCCGCCCTGATCGACGCCGGCGGCGACCTGGCCTTCGGAGATCCGCCCCCGCTCGAGTCGGGCTGGCAGGTGGGGATCGCCGATCCCCTCTGGCCGGACGACGACCTGGTCAACCTGACCCTGGCGCGCGGTGGCCTCGCCACCTCGGGCACCGACTTCCGCCGCTGGCGCCGCAACGGCCGCCTCATGCACCATCTCATCGACCCCGGCAGTGCCGGCCCTGCCGAGACCGAGATCCTCAGCGCCTCGGTCATCGCACCCACCGCCACCGAGGCGGATGTCCTCGCCCTGGTTTTGGTCGTGCTGGGCCGGCAGCGGGCCGAGGCCTGGCTGGAGTCACAACCCTGGATACCCGCTCTGATCGTCCTCAACGACGGTCGCACCTACCAAACGGAGCCGTTCAAGCGCTATGTCAACGCTTACTACCCGTCCTACCGAACTAACCGAACCCCTGCCTGAACCCGCCATCTCCTGGCAGGCATCGCTGCTGGTGATCATCGGCACCATGTTGGGCGCCAACCTGGCCCTGTGGCTGTTGCCGAGTTGGCTGCCAACGCTGATCAGTGATATAACATCCCAGCAAGCCGCCTGGCATCTGGCCCGCTCTTCGGGCGTGGCGGCCTATCTGCTCATCTGGCTGTCCACAGCCCTGGGGCTCAGCATCACCAACCGCATGGCCCGCGTCTGGCCGGGCGGACCCACAGCCTTCGATCTGCATCAATTTACCGGCCTCCTGTCGCTGGCTGCAGCTGTCTTTCATGCGCTCATCCTGCTCGGCGACGACTACATCGGCTATACCCTTTCCCAGATTGCCGTTCCCTTCGCAGCCGTGGGCTACCGGCCCCTCAGCACCGGTTGGGGCCAGCTCGCCCTCTACCTGGCGGCGGTGGTCAGCTTCAGCTTCTATGTCAAGGGACGCATCGGCCGCAAGGCCTGGCGGCTCATCCACTTTGCCAGTTTCCTGGTCTTCGGCCTGGTGACGCTCCATGGCCTGCTGGCCGGCACCGATACCGGTTTGCTGTGGCCTATGTACGCAGGCGCGGCAGTTGGCGTCCTCTTCCTCACTTTCTACCGCATCTTCGTCACGGCAAAACCATGAATCAGCAGACGACGAAACTTCTCATCGTCGAGGATGATGCCCGAATCGCCGAACCCCTCGTCTTCGGCCTCGAAGAAGAGGGGTTCAAGGTGTTCCACGCGGCCAACGGCCACGAAGGCCTGTCCCTGGCCCGTGCGGAACAGCCGGACCTGATCTTGCTAGATGTGATGCTTCCCGGCATCGACGGCTTTCAACTTCTACGGCAGATCCGCAAGGAATCGTCCGTACCCATCATCATGCTCACCGCGCGGGATCAGGAACTGGATCGGGTTATGGGCCTGGAATCGGGCGCAGATGACTACATCGTCAAGCCCTTCAGCTTTCGCGAACTGCTGGCGCGGGTGCGCGCCACCCTGCGCCGCGTCCATATGGAGCGAAACATCCAGACCGAACCCGAATTCATCACTATTGGCGATGTCTCCCTCGATGTCAAAGGCCATCTCGTGCGTAAGAAGGACCAGCCGGTCGAGCTGACCGAAAAAGAGTTCGCCCTGCTGGAAGCCCTGATGAAGCGGGCCGGTCAAGTGGTGCAGCGCCATACCCTGCTGGACCTGGTTTGGGGTGAGGGCTGGATCGGCAGCCCCCGCACCCTGGATGTACACATCCATTGGCTGCGCGAGAAGCTGGAGGACGATCCCTCGAATCCCAGGCTCATCCTGACCGTCAGGGGCTACGGCTACCGTTTCGCCTCGGCCGATGAAGTTGCTTAGTTTGCTCAATCCCAACCGCAGCATCACCATTCGCCTGATCCTGGTCAACCTGCTCATTTTGCTGGCGGCCTTGGGGGGACTCGTGCTATGGGCCGGCTACCGCCTCCAGGAGAGCATTATCGAAGAAGCCGAACACGAGCTCGAACTGAAATCGCTGATCGTGGCCAACGGTTTACAGGAACCTTTGCGTAATCAGCTCGTGTACGAGGATGAACGCGAGAGCGATCATGAAGGCGAACTGGAAGAAAACGAAGAGGGCCAGAGATTTGCCCCCTTTGGGGATCGCGATCTGCGCGCCATCATCGATACCTACGCCGAGGAAACCGAAGCACGCGTGACCGTCTTGGACCGCTCGCGACGGGTGTTGTATTCATCGGATGAAGCCGTGCCCATCCATGTGGAAGATATGCACCCGGAGATCGTGGCTGCCCTAAACCTGGGCGAACAACACGACATCCGTGTGGATGAGTGGACGGGGGAACAGCGGTTGTTCGTGGGCGCCCCCGTCGGCGCCGAGGAGAATCCCGAAGGTGTGGTTCAGCTCTCCGTGCCTTTGGAACAGATCATGGGACGGGTGCGCCAGACGTGGATCATGCTGGTTACGGCCGCGGCATCCCTGGCAGCCCTCTCGATCCTGGCCTCCATCCTGCTTGCACGCCAGGTGACCCAGCCCCTACGCTCGCTGACACACGCTGCCGAACGCGTAGCAACCGGTGATTTCGCCATTCAACTCGATGTCGAACGTCCCGATGAACTGGGCAGGCTGGCCGAGGCGTTCGACCACATGGCCAACGAGATCAGCCTGCGCCTGGAGCGCGAGCGTGCCTTTGTGGCCAATGCCTCCCACGAGTTGCGCAGTCCCATCACCGCCATCCAGCTCCGCGCCGAACTCCTGGAAAGCAAGAACCTCGACGTCTCCGAGCGCGCCAGACGTTATCTGGCCGAGATACGGGATGAGGCCGCACACATGACCCGTATGCTCGAGCAATTGCTCGACCTCAACCGCATTCAGAGCCGGGATAGCACCGGCGACGGCACTTCGCCCAAGGCGGATCCTGTCGCCTGTCTGCGCCGCGTCTGCGAGGTCATGGCGCCCCTGGCAGAGGATGCAGGGCTTGACCTGCAGGTCCACATCCCGGACGACCTCCCCCAGGTCGCGATCCAGGACGACGACCTGGAGCTGCTGACCCGCAATCTGATGGACAACGGCATCAAGTATACGCCGAGAGGGGGGCGCGTGTGGTTGAGCGCGCGGGTGCAAGAGGGCATGTTTATGCTCGAGATCGGCGACACCGGCGTGGGGATCCCCGAAGCAGACTTGCCCCATATCTTCCAACGCTTCTATCGGGTGGACAAAGCGCGCGACCGCAAGGGTAGCGGGCTGGGCCTGAGCATGGTGCGCACACTGTTGGAAGAGTATCAGGGCGAGATCCACGTACAGTCCAAAGAAGGAGAGGGATCGATCTTCACCGTCCGCCTGCCCCTCGCCCCCGTTTCCGAGTCATAGCCGAATTCCAGAAAGAGGCCGACGTGATCCGACGGCCACAACCACCCGCCGTCTACCTGCGAGGGCTCGTCGAAGGCGCGTTCGGCCCGGCGCAAGTGCAGGCTGCCGGCATCGACCATGAAAACATAATCGATGCGCTTTTCCAGTACCTCGTTGGGTCCGGCGGTCAGGTCTTCGACACAACAGGTCGGCAGAGGGGAGGAGTCGGGCGCGGCCAGAGCCGTATCTTGCCACATCTGCGTCAGCTCGAGGAGTTGAGGGGAGTCGGGCGTGGCGTTGAAGTCACCCGCGACCAGCGCGGGGCCACCGCGGCGTTCTTCCACAAACGCCAGCAGCGTCTCTGCCTGCCCGCGGTTGACCTCCGGCTTGCCGTTGGTCAGGTGGGTCACGAACAGGTCCAGCCCCCCGCGCGGCGTAACGGCCACGGCATGCAAGACTACCCGATGTTCGAAGATCCCTGCGCGCGGGGACAGCTCGCGCACTTCGGCCCCGCGTAGCGGATAGCGGCTGAGAATGGCTTCGCCCTCTTCGAAAAAGATGGCGAGGCGATTGCCGTTGGCGCGGGCATAGACATAATTGTAACCCAGCCGGCCGGCCAGAACCCCGGCCACATTTCCTCCCTCGCGCGTCCAGGGCACCTCCTGCAGCAGCACGATGTCGGCGCCTTCTCGCTCGATCTCAGTCGCGATAAGCTCCACCCGCTGCGGTAGGTAGGTGAAAGCGGGGAAGCCGTGCAGCATGTTGAGAGAGAGCACGCGCAGGCCTGGGCTACCATCGGCGGCCTGGGCGCAGCCCTCGGTACAGCCTTCGACGCGGCCGGCGGGCCGGCTTACCTGGCTCAGCCAAAAGAGGAGGAGCAGCAGCGGCAGCAAAGCGGCCGGCAACAGACGTCGGTTCATGGAGCACAGGGAAAGAAGGGCCGCGAGCCTATACCGCCCGAACGTCTGCATTGCGCGCGGACAGGTATCCCTCGCGGCCTGATGATCTTATTGGGATGGAGAGTTGCCCGACGACGCGGGAATCAGGAGGCAGCCTGCAGCGCGGCCTCGGTCTCGCCCAGGTAGCCGTCCGCGTAGATGACCTTGTTGAGCAGGATCTGGACAGTCTTCCAGATGGCCACCTGTTCGGGATCGCTCATGTCCACATCTTCGGGCTGCAGTTCTTCCATAGCGGCCACGCGATCGTGTAGCTTCAGATACAACCGGCCTACGGGGGTACTGTCATCACGCTCTTCGATGATGCGGATGGTCTCCTTCAGTTTCTCGTCCAGTGGGTTGGCGATCATCATCTGCAACCCGGCGCCCATGAGCATGGCGCAGTAGACGCGATTGATTAGAGGCCGATTGTGGCTGGGCACCGCGTTGGACACGTTGGACAGCCCAACCGAGATGGCAGGCGGCGGGTCCCAGGCGTACTTCAGCGTGTGGATTGCCGTGATCAGCTCGGGACAATACTCCTGGCAGCCGGAAACGGTCAGCACCAGCGGGTCGATGATCAGATCCTCGATGGGGAAGTCGATTTCGAGGCAGCGGGGGATGAGTTGCTCCAGGGCAATGGCCACCCGCTCGTCCGCGCTCACCGGGATACCAGACTTGGCCATGGTGAGGGCGATGAGCTTGGCGTTGTATTTCTTGGCCAGCAAGGGCACCTTCTCCAGCCGCTCGGGCTCCGCCGATGTGGAATTGAGGATGGGCTGAGCCTTGGTGACGGCCTTGAGTCCGGCTTCCATGCCGTCTACATTGGTCGTATCGAAACTCAGGGGCACATCGACCACAGCCTCGATGGTCTTTACCATCCAGGGAAAGACCTCCTCCCAGTCTTTCTTGCGCGGGCCCAGATTGAGATCCAGCGCCTGAGCACCGGCCTCAACCTGTTTGACCGCCAGCTCCTGGAAGAACTTGGCGTCGCGTTCCTTCAGCGCATCCTTGACTCGCTGGGAGATAATATGGATGTTTTCGCCGATAATGTACATGCAAGACCTCCGATTGGGGATGGATTGGAAAACGACCGGTGGCTTCCGCGTTCGTGGCTTGGGCGGGGTCGGTCGTCAGCCTGGGGCAAGGTTATGGGATGGGGAAAATGGACGGTGCATTCATCGGGGATCACAGCCGTGTCCCGACGTTCTTCATGGTGCTTCCGGTGCTACGGCCTCGCTCTGGCCGAGCGCCTGCGCTACAGAGGGGAAGCGGTTTAACTCGGTATGGGGCAGGAAGAGCGCCGATGTAAATGCCTCGTAGAAACGGTTGTCGGCCGAGAGCTCGATGTAGGTCATGCGGGAGGCGATATCCTGGATGCGGGCGCGGGCAGTGCGGTCCAACAAGGCGCGATACGCGCCCAGCACCGCCGTGTTGCCCAGGAACTGAAATCGATCCCAGGGCATATCGGGCAGCAAGCCCAGGTGAATCGCCTTCTCCACATTGATGTACTTGCCGAACGAGCCTCCGATGAGCACCTGCTCCACCATCTCCAGAGGCACGCCTACACTCTCGGCCAGGATGGTAAAACCCGCGTAGATGGCGGCCTTGGCCCGGATGAGATTGTCGATGTCGACTCGCGTGAGGACGATATCCCGCCCGTGCGCGGTCTCGGATCCCCAGGCCACCACGTACTCCGGGCCGTGTTCGCCCTCGCGCACGCGCGGCGTCTGCAGATGGGTGTTGAAATGGCCGCCCTTATCGATCACACCTGTGAGGAAAAGCTCGGCCAGCAGCGAGATCAGGCCGCTTCCGCAAATGCCCCTGGGCTTGACATTGCCGATGACCCGCCAGCTCGGTTCGTAGGTCCGGCTGTTCACCCACACCTCTTCGATGGCGCCCCGGGTGGCCCGCATACCGTCCACCACCCCGGCGCCTTCGAAAGCCGGCCCGGCCGAACAGGCACAGGTCACCAGCCACTCGCTGGAACCGAGCACCGTTTCGCCGTTGGTGCCGATGTCCATGAACAGCGTCACCTTCTCGGTGTCGTCCATGCCCGACGAGAGCACCCCCGCCGTGATATCGGCCCCCACATAGCTTGCCACCCCTGGCAGGCAGTCTACCGATGCCTCGGGGTGAATGGCCAGCCCCACTTCTGCGGCCGTCAGGGGGGGCACCTCGTTGACCGCCGTCACAAAGGGCGAGAGCCGGATACTGGCGGCCGGAATGCCCAACAGTAGATGCATCATGGTGCTGTTGCCGGCGATGGTGGCCTTCACGATCTGCTGCGGATCCGCCTTGACGCGCCCGCAGGCCCGTTCCACCAGTTCGTTGATGGTGTCCAGAACCAGTTGTCGCAGCTCTTCGCCACCGCCGTTCTTGCTGGCGTAGATGATGCGGGAGATGACATCCTCCCCGCGGGCGATCTGACGATTGTATTCGGCCACCTGGGCGCGCACCTCGCCGCTTATCAGCTCCACCAGCCATAGGGTGACGGTGGTGGTCCCGATGTCGATGGCCACGCCCCACAGTGGCTCCTCGTCCGGCACGTGGCCGGGGATCAGGTCGATCAGGCGGGCGGGGCAATCGGGGCAGAAGTCCCACATGGGGGTATCCAGGATGGCCGTGACCTGCCAGTCCTGCTCGCGCAGGCGGGCCCCCATCTGTCGCAACAGCCGCAAGGAGATGTCGATGTTCCCGCGGCCCATCTGCTTCTGCAGCGCCCACTTCAGCCGACTCCAGTCGTCCGTCTGGTCATCCATTGTGGGCGGCGAGAGGGTGAGCCGCAAACGACGAATGCTCTGATGCTGCGCGGGATCGTAGCCCGGTGGCACGCTGACCTCGCGCACCGTGCGATCGGTGGTAAGCCGGCGCTCGATTTTCTCCTGGGGCGGCACCGCCACGGCCACATTGCCTTCCACCACGGCCTGGCAGGCGAGGACATACCCCGCCGCCACATCCTCGGCCGATAGCCGCAGGGTGCTGCGCGAGCGCACCGAACCCGTCTTGACCTGGACCGCGCAGCGGCCACAGCGTCCCTGTCCGCCGCAGGGTTGGTTCAACTCCACCCCGGCCAGCCGCGCCGCTTCGGACAGCAGGGTGCCCGTAGGAACATGGACAGGCTGTTCGGCAACATCGAAGAGAACGGTGTGTTCGGCCATAGTTCCTGCTCGCATGGGAGAGGGGAGACCGGCTCCGGCCGGGCGCCGATCTCCCCCGTTTTCAGGCCAGCACCTGCTTCATGTAGCTGGGCAAGTCGACTGCTTCGCGCGGCCCGACCAGAACCTGCCAGTCGGGCAGTTCTTCCTCCAGTTCACCCGAGAGAACGGCCACATGCCCCGGCAGCACCAGGCGCTTGCTGCTGACCTTCTCGGCCGCGTTGAAGCGCTTGACGTCCTTGGCGATGCGTTCGGCGTCGAACTTACCCGCGGCCCATGCCGTCAGCACGCTCATGCCCTCGGCATCGCAGACCAGCATCCAGGCGCGATTGCCGGAGCTTTCCACTTCGTTCGCCACACTGAAGTAGGTGATGCTGAAGTTGGTCGTCACCAGCAGGGGGTCTTCGGGCGTGGGGTTGTTGATCTCGTAGATACCCGGCGTCACCTGGATCGGCTTCTGTGGGTCGGTGTAGATGTTTTCCCGCAGCACCAGCAGGCCGTAGAGCATCTCCGGCTTGAAATGGTCCAGCACCACGAAGCTGCTGTATTTGGCGATGGCCTGGGCGGCCAGGATCTCTTCGCGTGCGGGATCGCCCCAGTCACCGGGGAAGCTGATCAGCGGGAAGCCCAGCGGCCGGAAATTCTTCTTCAAGGCCATGCGCCGGCTGACGGTGTTGGCGATGAGCACGCCTCGCAGGCTGCGCTGGGTGGGCGCCAGCACGATATCGTCCACGCCGGCTTCCTTCACCTTTTCCGTCAGGGCCACCATCTCGTCCACCGTTCCGGCCGAGACCGCCAGAGCTGCTCCCGACTCCCTGGCGAGGGACGCCATCTCCTGCCAGTTCTCGGCGGTGGCGCAGCAGATGAGGGGAACCTCCCCCTCCTCCAGCGCGGCAAGCCCCGCGCGCACCTCCTCCACTCCACCGATGAGGATGATGGGGCGATGGCTGACCTCGCGTACGGCACGCACGGCCGCCTCGAAATCGCCGCCGTCGGCCTGCACGGCAAAGCC
>RFJM01000182.1 GCA_003694905.1 Caldilineae bacterium | reverse complement strand
CGCTACCTCTTCCAGGATGGTGAGTTGCTCTTCCAGCTGGTTCTGCCGCATCCACATGCGCAGAACGAAAACGAAGACGACAAGCCAGATAACTATGTAAGCTGCTACCATGTAGATCATGAGTAACCCTCACGTGAGAGATGGGATGGTCGAGTTGCAGATCAGGCCTGGGGCGAGGCGAGGGGAGAGACGCCCTCACCCTGCCAGTCGGCCAGGGTGTCTCCTTCTACCAGGGCGTCGTGCAAGGCCGCGACGCGCTCGCTCAGCCACTCCAGACGCACCCGGTTGGCCATCAACGTGACAAAAAGGATGGTGAAGGTGATATTGCCGATGATGAAGGCCACGGTCATGCCGGGGCCCAGACCGAAGTCTGCGGTAGGATCGAGGATGACAGGGTGGATGGTCTTCCACCAGCGGATGGACATGAAGGTAATGGGAACGCTGAGGAAGGCAAAGACACCGTAGACCGAGGCAAAGCGGGCGCGGCGACCGGGTTCATCGATGGCCGAACGCAGCATGAAGTAGGCCACGTAGAGCAGCAACACGATGGTGTAGGTGGTCAGCCGCGGGTCCCAGGTCCACCAGGTGTTCCAGGCGGGCTTGGCCCAGATGGAGCCGCTGATGATGGCGGCAAGGGTAAAGGCGATCCCGATTTCTGCGGCGCAGCGGGCCCAGATGTCCCAACGCAACTTGTTGGTACGCAGGTAGAGAATGCTGGAGACAAAGGTCACCAGAAAGGCCAGCATGCTGGTCCAGGCAGAAGGAACATGGAAGTAGATGATGCGCTGGGCGGGACGTATCTCGGGAACGATATTGATGGCGTCGGGGGCCTGAACGAGGGCCATGTAGATGGCGAACGGGACGGCCACCACGGTGATCCCGTTGAGTATCGCCAGCGCTCGTGACATTTTCATAAGATCCTCCGGGATTGACGGCTATTCTTCCACGACGTAATCAAAGGTCAGGAAGGCAACGACCAGATAGAGCAGGTCGAAGAAGGCGATGAGCTGCAGCCAGTTGAGATGGTCGGACAGGGGGTCGCCCTCGAGCAGGCCGATGGTCGTGCGGATGCCGGCGACCAGGACGGGCAGGAGGACGGGGAAGAGCAGAACGGGTAACAACACCTCACGGGCTCGGGTGTTGACCGCCAGGGCCGAGAAGATGGTGCCTACGGCAGCAAACCCTATTGTACCGAGCAACAGGATCAGTAACAAGGGTAAAGTGATAAGGGGGACATTAAAGAATACTGTGATCAGGGGCAGGATGAGGATCTCGACGACGAGGATGAAGATGAGATTGGCGAGCATCTTGCCGAAATAGACGGCGCTACGGTCCACGGGCGCCAGCAGCAGGCCCGCGAGACTGCCCTTGTCTTTCTCGGCGATGAAGGCGCGTCCCAGCCCCAAGACGCCCGCGAACGCCACGGTCACCCAGAGGATGCCGGGCACAACCAGGCTCTTGTTGGGGATGCGCAGTTCAAAGGCGAAGTTGAAGATGAGCAGGGCCAGGGCAGCAAAAACCACCATGCTGGTGAAAACCTCTTTCGTACGCAACTCGGTGCGTACATCCTTCCAGAGGACGGCGGCGATGACGTGAAAGTAGCGACTCATGCCACCCCCGTGCCCACGTAGCGGTCGTAGAGAGGACGCAGGTCTTTGTACGAGAGGCCGGAGGCGGCTGCGTCGAAGACGAGGGTGCCGCCGGAAAGGATGGCGATGCGGTCGGCGATCTCCAGGCCGCGCTCTAGGTGATGGGTGGTCATGACGATGGTGCGTTCGCTGCCCCCCAGTTCTCGCAGGAGACCGGTCATCATCTCGGCGGCCTGGGGGTCGAGACCGGTGTCGGGCTCGTCGAGCAGAAGGATGGGGGGATTGTGGAGTAGGGCTCGGGCGATGGCCATGCGCTGCACCATCCCTCGCGAGAAGGTACGTACCAGGTCGCGGCGCCGATGGTAGAGTCCGACCCGTTCCAGCATCTCTTTGATGCGTGCTTCGGCATCGGGAATACCGTAGAGCCGGGCATAGAAGCGCAGGTTTTCGGCAGCGGAGAGATCGTCGTACAGCAGCGGAGCGTGGCTGACCAGCCCCAGGTACTGCCGGATCCCCTCGGGGTTGTCGCCGATCTCAACGCCGGCTACCCGCACCTGGCCGGAGGTGGGCCGAGACAGGGTGGCCAGGATGCGGAGAAACGTGGTCTTGCCCGCACCGTTGGGGCCGAATAGCACGAACGAGGCCCCGGCCGGGATGTCCAGATCAATGCCGCGCAGGACACGATGGCGGCCAAAGGCTTTGCGCAGCCCCCGTACCTGGATCAGTGGTTCGCTCATGTGCCCGTTTCCTCTCGCATCAGAGCCATGAGCTGTGCCTTCAGCAGTTGGCGATCCCGGTCGTAGTCGGCTTTAGGCAGATCGCCGGCTTCATAGGCATCGTCGAGGGCCGCGATCTGGGCGATGAGTGTCTGCCTGGCCTGTTCGCGGAGCTGGGGCTCGGCTGCCGCCAAAGCCTGCTGCCGGCGGTACAGCACGAAGGCACCGATGCCCAGGAGCACGACGGCCAGCGCCGTAACAAGCACTGGGAAGTAGGGCAGTCCGGAGATACCGGGCGTGGCATTGGCGTCGATGATCTGCCGTCCGGCTTCGGTGGCGGTGACCTGAGCGGGCAGGATGTCGGCGCGGATGCCGCGGAAGGTGGCCTGGGGGCTCGAGTTGGCGGGCAGGTTGCTGACGTTGTAGTTGAGGTAGAGCACATCGCCCTGTGCCTGAACCCGTTCACCCTCGACCCAGCCGGGCGCATCGACCTCCATGCCCAGGTCAGGCGCCAGCAGGTTGAGGTTGACCACAGGATAAGCGATGGGATGGGCAATGGTCACACTGCCCTCCTCCACCGGAAGGGTGTAGCGGAAAAGGATCTGGCGCTGGCCGGGGGCCAGGGGCATGGTGTCGATGATGACGTTGTCTTCGATAATGAAACGGTCGCTCTGACCTCCCTCGATTTCCACGTTGGTTGCCCGGGCAGGCAGATCGAAGCGCAAGACGCGATTGATGCCGTCGGGGCCCAGCTCGCCTGTGTACACGCGATTGCCGCTGTTGTTGAGGGTGTAAAGTTCGCCCACGTCGATGCTATCGGCGCTTGTGAGACTGATGACCCAGTGCCCGCGGGTGATGCTGATGTCGTCGAGGGAACCGCCCGCTTCATAGACATCGACAGACACCTGTAGCTCGGTGGTGTCGGGCTGGAATTGCTGCATGGCGCTGCTGTAGGGCAGGTCCTGATAGACGACCTCAGCCACGTAGAGCCAGCTCTCGCCCCTGGGCAGATTCTCGAAACGTACCCGGCCCTGCTCGTCGGTCTGCTCCACCCGGTCCGTCACCAGCGAGTCACCTTCCACGATGTAGAGCCTCACAGGCTGGTTGGCCAGGACTTCGCCGGTGGTCCCGTTCCTGGCGGTGACGATGACGACACCGTCGCCGACCACAGTAGGTGCCGAAATGGCCAGGCCAAGGCCTTTGCTGCGGGCGCCGGTGGTTGCCAGCACCAGATCGGCCTCGGTCAGCTCTGCCACCGGCGGGTGCCCCGGCTTGCTGACGGCCTGACGCAGTTCGCTATCGGTTAGCCCCAGGAGGGCTTTGTTGCTGAGGCTGGGCACATCGGGTTGACCGCTTTCCCCGTCCTGGCCGTGGCATTCGGCGCAATTGCTCTCATAGGTCTGCAGGCTGCTGGCCAGTTCCTCGGGCGCCAGATGCAGGGACCAGATATAGGCCACCGTATCCCAAATCTCCTCCTGGCTAAGGCTGCCGTGCCAGGGGGGCATCAGGTTCTCCACCTTGCCGTCGGAAATGATGTCGAAGACCTGCATGGGACTGCGTTCTTCGCCAAAGGAAGGCTCGGTGAAATCGGCGATGGGCACCGGTGCCTGGGCGGCCATGGGACCATCTCCTTTACCGCCCGCCCCATGACACTGGATGCAATGTTCCTGGAAAATTCGCCTGCCGCGATAGGCAGCACCGGTAGGCCCTTCCTGAGCCCTGGCAGTCCGGCCGCCGAAGAGGAGAGCCGCACCGAGAACAAAGAGGAGTACCAGAACAAATGGCAGGGCACGACGCGTATTCGATGTCATTTGGGAACTCTATTTGGCATAGGAAGCGGCCGCCCTATCTAGAGTGCGACCGCCTGTTTCGGAAATGTGGGGATCCTACCCGCGAGGGGATGGTTTGCAAGGGCCGAAGCAGCCAAGCTCAGTCGGCCAGAGCCTCGTGGGTAGTGACTTCCGGTGATTCTTCGTAGCGCGAGGGGCATTTAAGCATGAGATTATCGGCCTTGAAGGTGCCATCGGGCATCAATTCGCCCTCGACAATGGCTTCGGTGGCGCGGCTGAAATTGCTGGGCCGACTGCCGTGAAAGCTCACAAGCACTTCATGGCCGCTTTCGTCGGTCATCTTGAATTTCAGCATGAGGTTGGGCGCGTCCCAGTCTTCGCTTTCGGGCACGATGGCGCCCGAGACGCGGATTTTCTCCCCGACCAGTTGCTGGGCCTGGGTATTGAGCTGGTCTACCGTCATATAGTAGGCGCCCGTGCTGTTGATGCTCTGAATCACCAGGAAGATCACGGCCGCGACAATGATGACGCCGCCCAATATGAATTTCAAGCGTTTGTTCGGGTTCTTGGGGGCGATTTTGGGTTGGACAACGGCGCTTTCAGCCATAATCACTCCTTGGTCGAACGAGGGGTGTACGCTTTCAGTATAGCATAGGAACCTTATGCCGATATGATTTTGATCAGACTAGAGCTAATAGTTCGGTGAGGGTTGCCTAAGAAGATGATGAAAAGGAGCCCTGCGCTTACGGCTCGGGGTATTCGGCCGGGTCATCCGTTTCCAGTTCTTCGGTTTCCCCTTCATCCTCCTCCCGCACGTGCAAGTGGCGTTCGGCAATGATCTGGGCTGCGCGCGGCGCCAGGGCCTTGACCACGTATACCTTCACTTCGGCCAGCGGTCCCACCTGCAGGCCGTAGATGTCGCTCATGGCCGTCCCGGCCACAAAGGCGGGGATCCCCTCGCTTTCCAGAAGGGCCTTGACCAGGTTGGCCTCCATGGCATTGGCAGCCGTGTAGATGGCCACGGGTTGCTGCCGGTCACCGCCATAGGTGGTTTTGCTGCGCACGCGCTGGCTCACCCCCTTGAGGAGACCGTGGATCCAGTTGGCGACAAGTGTGCTCATGCCTGGATTATACCACAGGGTGCCCTATCCCTTTACTGCGCCTTCGACCATAGCCCGGAAGAAGCTGCGCCGCGCGAAGAGGAAGAGGATGACCATGGGCAAGGCAATCAGGATACAGGCCGCGGCAATCACCTGCAGGTTGATGATGTTCTGGCCCAGGAATTCATAGAGCCCGAACATGGCCGGCTTGAGGGAGTTCTTGGATATGAGGAGATAGCCGGCGATGAACTCGTTCCAGACATTGACAAACGTGAGGAGGAACACGGCCATGAGACCCGGCAGCGCCAGGGGCATGGTGATGCGGAGCAGCGTGCCCACGGGAGTGCAGCCATCGATCAGGGCGGCTTCCTCGAGTTCGCGCGGGATGGCATCGAAAAAGCCCTTGGCAATCCACACGCTGAGGGGCAGGAAGAAACCCATGTAGACGGTGATGATGAAAAGGCGGTCGTTGTAGAAGGGCAGATCGGCCTTGCGCAAGACGGTGCCCATCTGGTAGAGCGCCAGGAGGTTGGTGAGCAGGGGCACGCCGGTAATGGCCAGAATGCCGGTCATCAGGAAGTTGTGGCCGCGAAAGCGATAGCGCGAGAAGGCATAGCCCGAGAGTCCCGCCAGAAAGACAACCGCCAGCGAGGTGATGGAAGCATAGGTAAGAGAGTTGGGGATGTAGGTACGGACCATGTTGCCGGTGAGGGTGAACCCCAGCAGGGAGTTGTCCGCGGGTTTTGGCGCCAGCACCCGCTCGTAACCCTCGACCGTCCAGCGGCACTGGGTGATGTCGAAACGGCCGTCGGGTGTGTCGCAGGGGAAGAAGTTGGGTGGCTTTCGTACGATGTCCTTCTCTCCCTTGAAGGAAATGAGGATGGTCGTAAAGATCGGCAACATGGCAAAGATGAGGATGAGGATCATGGCGGCATTGACCAGGACGCTCTCCCTGGTCCGCCACGAAGGGAGGCTCAATCGTTGCATGTTACTCGCTCCTCTGCTGAAGTCGGGTGACACGCAGGGTGCCGGCGATGAGAAGCCAGTTGATAATGGCGATGAGGAGGGCCAGGGCCGCGGCCCGGCCGAAGTTCAGTTGTCGCCAGCCGATGGAATAGAGCAGATAGCTCAAAACCTCGGTGGAGGTGCCCGGCCCACCCGAGGTCAGGCTAAAGACCATACCCACTCCGTTCATGCCGCTGAGGGTCAGGCTGAACAGGGCGACGACCAGGGTCGGCAGCATGAGGGGAATCATGATATGGCGCACGATCTGGCGGCCGTTGGCCCCGTCGATTCGGCTGCTTTCGATGATCTCGTGGGGGACGGTCTGCATGGCTGCCAGCAACAACAGGGTGATGAAGGGCAGGGCACGCCAGGAGGATGCCAGAATGAGATAGATCATGGCCGGAGCCGGGGGGAAGGGGAAGTTGCCAAACCAGGACGGGGGTCGCACAGCCGTCAGGATCGACAGGCCGTTGGGCGGGAAGATGTCGGGGTTTTGCAGGATGCCGGAGAGGAGGCCGTAGTCGGGTACGACCAGGAGCCGGAACACCATGCCGGTGATGATGTCGGCAATGATCCAGGGGATGAAGAGAAGGGTGATGTACAACCCCGAAAAACGCAGATTGCGGTTCAGCAAGAGGGCAATGAAAAAGCCCAGGATGAGGGTGAGGCCGGCATAGCCCACCAGGAAGACAATGGTGTGACCCACGCTCTCATCGAAGAGGCCCATGCCGAATAAACGCCTGAAATTGTCGAGCCCCACGTATTCCCAGCCCTGGGGTGTGCGCTTCTGCAGGCTCAGCCAAATGGTGTAGATGGCGGGATAGACCTGGATAGCAAGCAAAACAACGATGGTCGGTAGAATAAGCCAGAAGGGCAGCCAGTTGCGCGGGCTCTTTCCGGCCCGCCGCTTCAAGGTCTGTTCCATGAATTCAGCCTTGCCGAGGAAAGGTTTGCAGACACCGATTCCGGGGATAGAACAGGACAAGGTGACATGTCAGCATCACCATGTCACCTTGTCCGGGTGAAGGCTATTTCAGAAAGGCAAGACAGGTGAGCGGTTAGTTCCCTGCGTTGTACTCTTCCTGGGTCTTGCGCAGTTCGGTGGCGATGTCCAGGGTAGGATCCTCTTTGATCAGGCGGTACACGGTCTGCATGACCATGGACTGGGCTTCGGCCACCCGCATGAGGGAGCCGTACCAGGGCCTGCATTCACTCTGCGACAGTGCCTTGGCGGCTTCCTGATAGAAGGGCTGCTGGAAGAGTTCGTGCGAGCGCGTGGTGAGCAGTGCCGGGAAGCCACCGCCCGGACCGAGCACGAATTCGGCATTGCGATCGATGTCTTCCATCAGCCAGTTGATGTAGTCGTAAGCGGCTTCAGGGTGCTTGGCGCCCACGGGAATGCCAAAGCCGTTTACCTCGATGCCACAGCCCGGCTTCTTGCCTTCCGGCGCCACGAAGGGCTCGAGGATGACATCGCCGGCGGCGATGGCGTCCAGCATGTCTTCTTCGTTGCCCTTGCTATACTGCGTGCCGTCGGGAGCGGTCAGCGGATTGACGTAGCGATAACCGAAGAGGCCGGTGGGGAAGGAGGCGGCAGAAGCATCCTTGAAGGCCTCCTCTTCCTGGAACTTACCCGCGAAGGCGATCTCGGGCACATAGCCACGCTGCACGATCTCACGCAGGAATTCGATGGCGGCAATGTTCTCGGGTGTATCCAGCTTCATATTTCCCTGGCCGTCGTCCAGCGAGCCACCCCAGGAGGCGATGGTCGTCCAGATGGCACGAGTCAGGCCCTCGCCGTCGTAGTCCGTAGAACCGAAGAAGGTAATGGCGTAAAGGCCTTCCTGCTTCAGGCGCTCAGCTTCCTTCATGAATTCCTCGGGCGTGCGGGGGAAGCCGTTGGGGAAGCGATCCTTCCAGACATAGACCAGATGGGGCCGCTCGGACATGGGGATGCACAGGAGGGCGCCGTCAGGCGCGGTGCACGCAGCGATGGCACTGGGATCCAGATCCTTCCACCACGGTTGTTGCTCGGCCCAGCCCCTCAGGTCCTGGAGCGTGCCGTTCTGATAGAAGAGGTTCACCCAGTTGGTTCCCATCTCGAAGAGGTCCGGCACCTCACCACCCGACTGAACGGCCGCGACCAGTTCGGCATTCATCTTGTCGAAAGCCTTAGGCTGGTTGACCCAGTTCCACTTCCCTTCGAAGGCGGCATTGAATTCCGGGATAGTCTTGCGCAGGTAGGCGTTTCCCACGCGTTCGTCACTCTTGGGGTCCGTGTTGTTCTGGTCGTACTGGTACCAGGTGACAAAGTCGATCTCCTGCGCGGGCTGTTCCGCGGGGGCCGCCTCTTCTCCTGCTGCCGGGGCGGCGGGTGCCGCCGGAGCTGCGGGGGCTGCACACGCGGCCAGAACCAACACAAGCAAAGAGAGAATCGCGAGTAAGGGCCATTTGGCTTTCATGATGAGACCTCCTTCTGCAGGCTCAAGTATGTGGTTGAGAATAGGACGAGCGACACTCACCAGGTATGCCGAAGCCGTCACGACATGGCCGGAGCATCCATCGAAGTGACACTGCTATCATAAAGGCTTTTCTCTGATTTGACAACCCCTCTACAGCCAGGGAGTATGTTCCAACTTGGGGGCAGATGGCGGGCAGCGCCCCCGGACAAGCCGCGGCCACATCCCACCGCACAACCGCTCAACGCTTCAGCTTACCAGACCTTGCTGCTGCCACCTGGCTGCGACCGGCCCTGCCTGAGAAGCTGAAACCCCGGCGGCCTGTCTGGGCGGCCGACGCCGCAGATGCGGGTGCGCTCCCCCGCACCCCCCTTGCAAGGGGGACCCTTACCAGCCTAGCGCACCGGCTACCCCCGTTTTGAAACCCACCCTGCGCGGACAAGGACGTTGCCCGAAGCGGGCCGTTATGGCAAAATGGATTCGCCCTGCCTGTGCTCCGCAGGTCGTGGCTGAACGTTCGTCCCTTTCCTCCTGAGCTGCAGTGCGCATTCGGACAAAGATCCTGCTTCTCATCGCCACGTGGATCTTGGCGCTGCTGGTTAATCTGTTGGCGCTGGGGTACCTGGCGCGAGTCATCCCCGAGGCGCTGGCCGAGGCCGAACAGGTGAGCATGCGCCAGCAACAGGCCGCGTTGCGCATGCGGGCCGAGCTGCGTGACGCCGAGGCCGCCCTGTACCGCTATCTCATGGAGGGCGAGAGGGGATTTACCGTTCAGTTCCGCGAACACATGCAGGAATTCGAACAAAATCTGAATCTGTATGCTTCGCTCGCGGGCAACGAGCAGCAACGAGCCTGGGCAAACCAACTCCAGAACGACTATCAGGCATCGTTGCAGATAGGGGAGCAACTGATCCAGTTGCGAGATAGACAGACACGAGACCTGGCGGAGCTGGAGGAGATACAGGCAGGGGCCAGCGACCTGCTGGCGGGGCCGGTTCGTCTGGCTCGAAGCAGCGATGTCACCTACCAGGCTGCGGTCAACGACATGCAGCAAAACCTGCAGGAGATGATGTTGGCCGTGACCGCCTATCTCAGTTCGCCCGACCCCGAAGAACGCCTGCATTTTTCGGAAGCTGCCGTGCGTTACTACCAGGCCGAACAGCGCTTCATGACCCTGAGTAACACGGACCAGGAGGTGCGATGGGAACGGTCGTTGGCCGAGGCCTACGCACGCGTACAGAGCGTGGGGCTGCGTCTGATCAACGAGCGAGATCAGCAGATGTCCCAGTTTGCCCGCTTCGCGGCCATTCTCTTTCAGATGGGACAGGAGACGCTGGAAAAACAGGTGCAGCCCTCGGCCGAACTCAATCTGCGTACGACCTGGAATCACCTGCAGGGAACCGTACGGGTGGTTGTGGTCACCAGTCTGGCGGCAGGGTTGATAGCGCTGCTGGCCGCGATCGCCATAACCATTCCCCTCATGCGTCAGATGAACGCGGGCATGAAAGCACTGTTGGCCGGTGCCGACCGCGTGGCGGCCGGTCGGCTCGACCAGCCGGTGGGGGTCATGGGGGGCGACGAACGGCGTCGCATGGCCCGTACCTTCAACGCCATGATGGCCGAACTGGCGGCGCGTGAGCGCAGGTTGAAGGCGCGCCTTTCGGAACTGGAGGCTTTGCGCCAGGTCAGTCTGCAACTTACCAGCACGCTGGACCCCGACCGGGTGTTTCAGACGATTGTGGACAGCGCGCTGGAACTGGCCAAGGCTGCCGAGGTCCATATCTTCATGTGGGACGATGAGATCGGCGGGCTGCGGTTCTGCGCCAGTGCCTGGCAGGACCGCGAAGCACATCCTCCCGTGCGAGCGCCGCGGCCGGAGGGGCTGGTTATGCATGTGGCGCGCACGGGCGAGGCGCAGGTGGTGAATCAGGCCGATCTCCATCCTCTCTACAGCAGTGAAGAAGCCCGTGCTTGGGGAATCCGTGCCGCTGCGGGGTTGCCGCTGCGCGTGGGTGAGCGCGTGGTGGGGGTTTTGAATGTGATCGTGCGGGATCGCCCCACCATCGGCGCGGAGGAGCTGCGGATCTTGCGGCTGTTGGCCGACCAGGCGGCCGTGGCGGTCGAGAGTGCTCGCCTGTATAGCGCCCTGGCGGACCGCGAGGCGCGGCTCCAGATTCTGGCACAAAAACTGGCCCATGTGCAGGAGGAAGAGCGGCGGCTGATCGGGTTGGATCTGCACGACGGCCTGACACAGTTATTGATAAGCGCCAACATGCATTTCAACACCCTGGCATCCGACGCGGCCCAGCTCGACCCCGTCGCCCGCCAGGAACTGGAGCTGGGACGGGCTCGCCTGCAGGCTGCCATCGACGAAGCCCGCCGGGTTATCGCGGAACTGCGTCCGGCAGCCCTGGAAGACCTGGGGCTGGTGGACGGTCTGCGCCAGTACGCGGCCAACATCAGTCAGGCCGCCAACTGGCAACTGGAATACGTTACCAACATCAAGGAGGGTCTGGACATCCCTGCGGATATTGAGACCGCTCTCTTCCGCATCGCGCAAGAAGCGCTGGCCAATGCTCGCAAGCATGCCCAGACGAGGCAGATCCGCATCGCTCTTCTGCACCAGGATGGGCATCTGACCCTGGAGGTGCAGGACTGGGGTCAGGGCTTCCGGCTGGGCCTGCTGGCAGATGAGAAGGATCGCTGGGGTCTTGTCGGTATGCAGGAACGGGCGGCCCTTGTCAACGGCACGTGCCACATCCACAGCATCCCCGGCCGGGGAACCAGCATTCACGTTCGCGTCCCCTTACCCACGCACAATACCCGAACCCGAACATGATCCGACGCAGCGAAATCACTCCGATCACCGTCCTCATCGTAGACGATCATCCCATGGTGCGCGAAGGTCTGCGCAGTATGCTCCATGCGCCCGATATCCGCGTCGTAGGCGAAGCTGCATCGGGAATGGAGGCCGTGCAGCAAGTCAAAACGTGCAAGCCTGATGTGGTCTTGATGGATATTCGCATGGATGATATGGATGGGATCTCGGCATTGCAGGCAATCAACGAGGCACATGTTCATACCAAGGTCATCATGGTGACCACCTATCCCAACAGCACCTACCTCCTGCAATCTCTGGCCTCGGGCGCGGCAGGCTTTGTGCTCAAGGACATCTCGCGACAGGAGCTGTTGGATACGGTGAGGGCGGTGGCTGCCGGCGCGGCGCGCGTCGACCGGGAGTTCCTGGCCAAAGTG
>RFJM01000181.1 GCA_003694905.1 Caldilineae bacterium | reverse complement strand
GGCGTTTGCGCAAGCAGTAGGCCGCAGCGGCCAGGCCGGCTGGCCCCCCGCCTATGATGATGACATCGTACATCTCACACCTCCGGTGGTTCGGGAATGTATCCCTGCTTCATCATCCACTGGGTGAGCTCGCGCGAGCGGGCGATGCGGTCGCTGGCCTTCCGGTACAACTCCTCCGCGGTCAGCGTGAGACGGGCCACGCCCTGTTCCTGGGCCTTCATGCCCACGGCCACCGCTTCGCGGGGGAACACCTCCCACTCGTCCATGGTGGGCAGGATGTACTCCTCATCCAGGCCTCGCTCCCTGGCCTGCTCGGCCAGCGCGTTTGCGGCCGCGATGCACATCTCGTCGGTGATGGTGCGGGCCCGCACATCCAGCGCGCCCCGGAAGATGCCCGGGAAGCCAAGGGAATTGTTGACCTGATTGGGGAAGTCGGAGCGGCCGGTGGCAAAAATGCGCACTCCCGCTTCTTTCGCCTCCCAGGGCCACATCTCGGGTATGGGATTGGCCATGGCAAAGACAATAGCATCCTCGGCCATCTGGGCGACATACTTCGGGTCCAGGGTGCCCGGTCCCGGCTTGCTGAGCGCGATGCAGACATCGGCTCCTCGCAGCGCTTCTGCTGTGCCACCGCGGCGGCCTTCCTTGTTGGTGGTGTTGGCGATGCGCCACTTGTCCACAAACTCGGCCTTGCGTCGTCTCAGGTCCTCCCGTTCGGGATGCAGGATCCCCTTGCTGTCCACGGCGATGCAGTTCTCGGGCTTCACCCCCGCCGCAAACATGAGCCGCGAGCAGGCCACGTTGGATGCACCGCAACCCAGGAACACCACCCGGATCTCTTCCATCTTCTTGCCCACGATGTGCAGCGCGTTGATCAATCCGGCCAGAGCCACCGTAGCCGTGCCCTGCTGATCATCGTGCCAGACGGGGATCTCGGCCCGTTCGCGAAGGGTATCGAGGATGTAGAAGCATTTGGGCTGGGAGATATCTTCGAGATTGATGCCGCCGAAATTGGGTTGCAGCAACAAAACGGTTCGGATCAATTCGTCCGGATCTTTCGTGTCCACACAAATCGAGACCGCATCTACTCCGCCCAGATATTTATACAGTAGGGCTTTACCTTCCATCACCGGTATGGCGGCCTTGGCTCCGATGTCGCCCAGCCCGAGGACCCGCGTGCCGTCAGAGACGACCGCGACCAGATTACCCTTGTTGGTGTGCTCGTAGACCTGTTCGGGATCGGCATGGATGGCGCGGCAGGGCTGGGCCACGCCCGGCGTGTACCAGATGGCGAAGTCGTGGAAATCGCGAATGGCACACTTGGGCACCGTTTCCATCTTGCCCTTGTAGAACGGATGCAGGACCATAGCATCGGCGGCCGGCTTCTTGGCGCGCGCCAACAGCGCTTCCACTTCGCTGGGCTCGGGCGCCCGACCTTTCGGCGCCTTTTCTTCCTTGACGCTGGACATATCAGGTTCCTCCTTTGGCGTGAGGGTCATCGCTGACCCGAGACAGAGCCTCCTGAACCACGCCTCTCCTGCACCCCTGCGCGAGTGCCATCGGTACACCTGCCCCTACTTTAGCAGTTGTCCCCCGTCAAATCTATGATCCCGGTCATGTCGGTCGCCCCGCGCGCTTGGGAAGTGGTGGGCAGCAGTAAGGAGTTTGGGCTTCATTCCCTCCGGGTAGTAGAATGCTCTTCGGATTCTTGCCCGACCGACCCGATCACCCCGCGGCCGGTACTCTCCTTCGCCGCCACAGCTCCTTCCACAAACACAAGCCATGTCTAGACTGACGGAATCCTCTGCCTGGAAAGCTCTGGAGGCTCATCAGGCCGAAATGGCCGACGTGCACATGCGGGATCTATTTGCGGAGGATCCCCGGCGTTTTGAGCGCTTCTCGCTTCGGCTCGATGACATCCTCTTCGATTACTCCAAGAACCGCATTACGCCCAAGACGATGGAGTTGCTGTTTGCGCTGGCACGGCAGGCAGAGCTTGACAAAGCCATCGAGGCCATGTTCTCCGGCGAGAAGATCAACGTAACGGAGAAGCGAGCGGTACTGCATGTGGCCCTGCGCAATCGCAGTAATCGTCCCATCTATGTGGATGGCAAGGATGTTATGCCGGACGTTAATCGGGTGCTCGCAAAGATGCGGGTCTTCAGCGAGGCCGTGCGATCGGGCGAGTGGAAGGGTTACACAGGCCAACCCATCAGGGACGTGGTGAACATCGGCATCGGCGGCTCCGATCTGGGTCCTAAGATGGCGACCACCGCGCTCACTCCCTATGTGCATCCCAACCTGCGGTTTCACTTCGTCTCCAATGTGGACGGCACCGACATCAGCGAGACGCTGAAGGTGGTGGAGCCGGAGAGCACCTTGTTTCTGGTGGCCTCCAAGACATTCACAACCCAGGAGACCATGACGAATGCGCATACAGCGCGGGCATGGTTCCTGCAGCAGGCCGGCGACGAGGCCCACATTGCCCGGCACTTTGTAGCCCTCTCGACCAATCGACCGGCGGTGGAGGCTTTCGGCATTGACGCCGAGAATATGTTCGAGTTCTGGGACTGGGTGGGAGGCCGCTACTCTTTGTGGTCCGCCATCGGACTCTCTCTCGTCATCGCCATCGGAATGGATCGATTCGAGGAGATGCTGGAGGGTGCGCATCGGGTGGATGAACACTTCCGCACAGCACCTTTCGAGCAGAACATTCCCGTGATCATGGCATTGCTGGGCATCTGGTATAACAACTTCTTCGGAGCCCAAAGCCATGCCATCCTGCCCTACGATGAATACATGAGCCGGTTCGCGGCCTATTTCCAGCAGGGCGACATGGAGAGCAACGGCAAGAGCGTCGACCGGGAGGGCCGCCGGGTCGATTATCAGACGGGTCCGATCATCTGGGGCGAGCCGGGGACCAACGGACAACACGCGTTCTACCAATTGATCCACCAGGGCACGAAGCTGATCCCCTGCGATTTTCTGGCTCCCGCGCAGTCGCACAATCCCGTAGGCGAACATCACACCATTCTGATCTCAAACTTCCTGGCCCAGACCGAGGCGCTGATGAAGGGAAAGACGGCCGCAGAAGTCGAGGCCGAACTGCGGGCGCAGGGCGTGCCGGAGGAAGAGCTCCCCCTGCTGGTGGCGGCCAAGACCTTCGAAGGCAATCGCCCCACCAATTCCTTCCTCTTCAAGAAGCTGACCCCGCGCACGCTCGGTTCCCTGATCGCTCTCTACGAGCACAAGATCTTTACCCAAGGTGTGATCTGGAACATCAACTCCTTTGACCAGATGGGGGTGGAGTTGGGCAAGCAGCTTGCCCGCGCCATTCTGCCAGAGTTGCAAGACGACGCGCCGGTGACCCGCCATGATGCCTCGACCAACGGTTTGATCAACTATTACAAGGCTATCCGTTCAGGCTAGGGCGGCGTTGTTCAGGGAAGATACCGCCCGAACAGGGCCGGCAGCAGGATAAAGGCGTAGGCGTCGTTGAGGATGTGCATGAGTATGCAGGCCGGCAGATTGCGCCGCCATACGTAGAGCGCGGTAACGATCAGCGACCAGGTCCCGATCTGTATGGTGCCGCCTGCGCCCCAGAAGGGTATGTGTAGCAAGACGAAGGCAATGTAGGCGATACCTGCCCCGGTGATGAGTCGGCCCGTCAATTCGGCCATGCGCTCGATGGGATAGCCGCGAAAGAGAATCTCCTCCGTTACGCCGGCGGTGAGCACGATGAGCAGACGCAGGGGGACCGGCACCCTGGCCAGTTGGGCGATCCCGGCGCCGGTGCTACCCAGCCCCAGGCTCGAGACAAGGGGTGTAGTAATGGCAAAGGCCAGCGCACCCAGCACAAAGCCGCCCAGTGCGGCCATAACATCGCCGCGATTCATGCGACCGACGCCGATGGAACGTAGTGGCCGTCGCTCCCATTTCCAGATCAACAGCAGTAGTAGGAAGGTGATGCCCCATTCGCGCGCCAGGGCCCCCACCACTTTGTCCGCCTCGTCCACGTGTTCGCGCACCGAACCCAGGTAGTAGCTGAAGATAAAAGGCAGGACGAGAGCAATGACCAGGCCGACGAAGATGGGAAAACGGCGGCTGCGGATCATACACCACCTCCGCAACGTTTTTTTCTGGCAGATGTATGCCTATCCTTTCACGGCACCCATGGTAAAGCCGGCAACGATGCGGTCCAGGAAGAAGACATAGATGACACTGACGGGAATGGCGACGAGGACCGCGGCGGCCAGCAAGGACTGCCAGAAGAAAACGTCCCCGCGAATCAGCTCCACAGGCACACCTACACTAATGGTGCGGTTGGAAGAGGAAGAGATAAAGGTCAGGGCGTAGATGAACTCGTGCAAGGTAAGGGTGAATGTGAAGACGATGACCGCGACGACACCCGAGAGAGAAAGGGGCATGACGACTTTGATGAAGGACATAAGACGGCTATAGCCATCCACCATGGCCGCCTCTTCCAGGTCGCGAGGAATCGATTTAAAAAATCCCATCAGCAGCCAGGTGGAAAAGGGAATGGAGATGGTAGGATAGACCATCACCAGCGACCAGAGGCTGTCGTTCAGGTTGACCGCGGTGACCATGCGGAACATGGGAATGAAGAGAAGCGTGGGGGGGACCAGATACACCAGAAAGATGGCGATACCGGCCTGCTCGCCCCAGCGTCCGGCCAGACGGGCCAGGCTGTAAGCGGCGGGAATGGCCACTACCAGGGTAATGAGCACCACGAGCACGCCCACGATAAGGGAGTTGCGGACGAATACCGGGTAGTTCGTGTTCAGGAAGAGCAGATGCAGGTTCTCCAGCGTAGGCGGGAAGTTGTAGATAAAGGGGTTGTTCTGAGGCCGATAGAGATCCGCGTCTTGCTTGAACGTATTGATGAGCATGATCAGGAAAGGCGCGGCCGCGAAAAAGCAGAAGAGCCCCAGGCCCCCGAAAAGTACAGTTCGTTTCAGGTAACGTGTCCACTCTGACATGTCAGCTTACCTCCGCGCGACGTGCAGAACGCAAGATGAAGATAGCGGCGGCCAGCAGAACGGGGAACAGGAACAGGGCGATGGCAGCTCCTTCGCCCAGGCTGCCCCCTTCGATGCCCTTGAACCAGGCCCATAACGGTAAAACCTGAGTGTAGTAGACCGGTCCGCCTCGGGTCAGCACGAAGGGCACAACCATATCGGTGAAAGTGAAAATGACGCCAAAGAGCAGGGCCACACTCATGATGGGCATGATCAGGGGGATACGCACCTGGAAATGCGTACGCAAGAAGCCGGCGCCGTCGACTTCCGCCTGGTCCAACAAGTCTTGGGGGATCGAACTCAGGCCGGCGAGCAGAATCACCGTTGCCAGCGGAAGAGTACGCCAGATCTGCACCACAATGACAGCGGCCATGGCCAAACCCTCTTTGCCCAGGAAGGTCAAGTGCTTACTTGGCCCGAGGATGGTGCCCGGCCCCAGCAGCCCAAACCGCACCAGTACCCAGTCGATGGGGCTGAACTTGGAATCGAAAATCCATAACCAGCCGATGGTGCCCAATGAGATGGGCGTAGCCCACGGCAGGATAATTAGGAAACGGGCCAGCCACTTCCCGCGGAAGTCTGTCTCCAGGATGACGGCCAGGATGTTGGCCAGGATGATAATGACAATCTGTGCAGTGATGGTAAAGAAAAAGCTGTTGAACAGAGCACGGCGGAATTGAGGTGTTCGGAAAATACGTACGAAATTCTCGATTCCAATAAAATGTAGCGTCGTATCGCCTACTGTGGCATTAGTAAAACTGAAGGCAATAGCCAAGAAAAAGGGGATGCCGACGAGAAGAACAATATACACCACTGCCGGCAAAAGGAAGACGGTACTAAGGAATCGTTCGCTATCAAAGGCAAATCGTAGACGGCTATGCTCTCTCGTGCGGATGTCTGCTGCTGTTTCCATGGTTGCTGCTCGTACTCATGCAAACAAGAGGTCCCGGGCTGCTGCGACCCGGGAACCGCTGATGTCCTTTTTCCGGCCGGTGGTCTTGTCGAAGAAGCGCAGATGCTGAGCTTCTATCACAAAAGTATAGTCATTGCCTGCCTCGATGGGCACGGTGACGGTCGAGGGCAGTTTGGAAATGGTGATCACATCAGAATCGGGTTTGACGCTTCCGTAGAGAAGCCGATCCGAGCCCAGATACTCAACTCGCACCACATGAAACGGTATTTCCAGCAAATCGTTTTCGCCGGGGAAAATGCTCCTGGGCAAGAAGTTCTCCGGCCGAAAGCCTACGATGGTATCGTCTCCCTCCAACAGATTCATGGGTGGTGATCCCAGGAAGGTGGCGACAAAGGTGTCGGCAGGATGGTGGTAGATCTCCATGGGCGTGCCCAGTTGGCGGACCCGACCTGCATACATGACCGCGATACGGTCGCCGAGCCCCATGGCCTCGATCTGGTCATGAGTGACGAAGATGGTGGTGATGCCCAGTTGTCGCTGAAAACGCTGCAATTCGTCGCGGGCAGAGGCCCTGAGCTTGGCATCCAGGTTGGACAGAGGCTCATCCAGCAGGAGCACGGCCGGCTCTTTGACGAGAGCACGGGCCAGGGCAACGCGCTGCCGTTCGCCACCCGAGAGCTGTCTGGGCTTGCGGTCGAGGAGGTGTTCGATACCCAGGATCGAGGTAGCCCAACGCACCTTGTCGGTCATTTCATTGCGTGGCAGCTTCTGTGCCTTTAGCGGAAAGGCGATGTTGTCAAACACGGACATGTGGGGAT
>RFJM01000021.1 GCA_003694905.1 Caldilineae bacterium | reverse complement strand
TCCCCAGGGTGGGTATCAAGAGGCTCCTCTCGGCTTTTGCAGATCTCAAAGTCCTGGACTGACGCTACGAGGTAATCTCCGTCCATGCATCAACGTATTCGCAACGTACTCCTGGCCGGCTGCCTGGGACTCCTTCTCGCCGTTGCCTTGGGGGGAGCGGTTCGTCCTGGCACCGGCCTGGCCGACCCGCGCCTGGCCGTCGAGGTACGGCAAACGCTGAGCAGCCGGGGCCGTGTCTCCGTGCTGATCCGGCTTGCCCCTCGGCCGGACCTGAGTCCTGCGACCCGGTTGAGTGACAAGGCAGCGCGGGGACAGTGGGTCTATGAGACGCTGCGACGTACGGCACTGGAGACGCAGGCGCGCGTGGTGGAAGTGCTGGCCGCGCGGGGCGTGCCCTATCGGCGCTTCTGGATCGTCAATGCCGTAGCAGCTACGGTGGATGCCGAGACCGTCGAGCAGCTGCTGCGCCTGCCGGAAGTGAGCCGGATCATGGCGGATACACCGCTACGGTTGGAAGAACCGGAGCCGATGCTGGCGGCTACCGCCGTGCTTTCGGGCACGACCTGGGGTGTGGAGCGAGTGCAGGCGCCCTGGGCCTGGGCTCAGGGCTATACCGGGGCCGGGGTCGTGGTGGCAGGGCAGGATACGGGCTATCAGTGGGACCATCCCGTGCTGAAGTACGCCTTCCGGGGTTATGATCCCATCTCAGATACGGTTGATTTCGATTACAACTGGCACGATGCCATTCACGGCAACCTGGGGCCCCTGGGTGTGAATCCCTGTGGCTACGACAGCACTACACCTTGCGACGATCACGGGCACGGCACACATACCATGGGCACCATCGTGGGCAACGACCTTGCTCCAGGTGATCCGGCCTGGCCGGCGGGTGCGTCCCATGCCGTCGGTGTGGCACCCGGCGCGCGCTGGATCGGCTGCCGGAACATGGAAGCAGGCTGGGGGGCGCCGTCCACCTACATTGAATGCTATGAATGGCTGACCGCTCCCTATCCTGTGGGCGGCGATTCCTTGAGAGACGGCGACCCTGCGCGCGCGCCCGATGTGATCAACAATTCCTGGGCCTGTCCTCCCGAAGAAGGCTGCACCCCCGACAAGCTGAGTATCATCGAACCGGCCGTGCAGGCAGCCGAAGCAGCCGGGATTGTGGTGGTCTCTTCCGCGGGCAACGAGGGGCCGGCTTGCGGTTCTGTCCAATATCCCAGCGCCATCTACCCGGCCGCGTTCGCTGTGGGCGCTGTAGATGATCAGGATCGCCTCGCCGGCTTCAGCAGCCGCGGGCCGGTCCAGTACGCCGGCCAGACGCTGATCAAGCCCGATGTCTCCGCACCGGGGGTAGGCGTCTTATCCGGGATCCCCCCCAACCAGTATGCCAGCTGGCAGGGGACCAGCATGGCGGCACCCCACGTCGCCGGTGTGATCGCGCTGCTGCTGGATGCTGAGCCGCGGCTGAAAGGCCGGCCGGGTTTGATCAAGGCGATCGTGGCACAAAGCGCCGATACGATTACCGACTTTGTCTGCGGCGGCGATGTGGACGGCAACCCAAACAACCGCTTTGGCTGGGGTGTCGTCAATGCCAGAAGAGCCATCGAATCCCTTTCGCAGCCCGGTTTCCTGGTCGGACACGTGCGGGATGGCCAGGGCCAGCCTATCAAGGGCGCGGAGGTGGTCTTGCAGGACGGCTCGGGCGCTGAAGTAGAACGGGTCAGCACCGATATGACCGGTGGCTTCAGTTTCACGCCCGCGTGGGGGGCGTATCGGCTCGTAGCGCAGCGATTCAGCTACCGGTCGGCGCAGGCCGAACCCGTCTATGTGGTGGGTGGCAGCACCACGCAGGTGGATTTCGTGCTGGAGCAGGTGCATGTGCACCTGCCGTTGCTCCTCCGTGCAAACCCAGGAGAAGTGCTTGCCGAGTAGCCATCGTTCGAGCATCCGCAGGAGTACGCCATGAACTATCTTGCCGGCTGGGTGACCCTGCTCATGTACCTGGGCTTCTTCTGGCAGCGATGGCGCACCTGGTGGCGCCGGCTGGTTACCGCGCTCGCCCGGTGGGAGGCGCCGGTGCTGCTCCTCCTGCTGCCTGTGATCCTCTCCACGCTGCCTCGCCCCCACCCCCTGCTTCTGCTCGACTATCTGGTCTATCTCGCCATCCCCACCATTCTCTTGCGCCTGGCAAGCAGGTATCGCCGGTTCACCCCGCTCCTCTACACTCTGACCGTTCTGGCCATCTGGCTGCCTCTGGAGACAGACCTGTTTGCCCTGCCTTTCGCGCGGCTTCTTGCTCGCCAGCCTTCCGACTTTTTCGGTGCTCTATCTCTACCGGACGTAGCGGCCGGCTTGCTCCCCCAGGTGGATCTGCCCGTCGCCAAGCTCACGGGCATTCTGCTGGCCCTCTATCTCTTCCTCGTCCGGCAGCCGTTGCCGGGCATTGGTTTCGACCTGCGTCTGCGTCGGTCGGACCTGGCATCGGCGCTGGTGGGCCTGCTTGCCTTCGCCGTCATCGGTATTCCTCTGGGGCTATCCTTAAGGTTTCTCCGTTTCAACCCTGTGCTACCGACTCTGCCCGAACTACTGGCCATGATCATCGGTGGCTATCTGCTGGTGGCGCTGGCCGAAGAACTCCTTTTCCGCGGCATCATCCAGAACCTTCTGGGCCGACGGCTGCATCCGCTGGCTGCGCTGGCCGTGACCGCAGTCATCTTCGGCGCTTCGCACCTGAATAATGCAACCCCCGGCTTTCCTGTGCCCAATTGGGCCTACATGCTCATGGCGACACTGGCGGGGCTGGCGTATGGTTGGGTCTGGTGGAGGACAGGGCGGGTCACCGCCTCTGCCCTCACGCACATGCTGGTGAATCTGAGCTGGGGCATCCTGTTCGTCACCTAGTCCCGTCAGCCACCCGGCAGAGGAGGCTTGCCCGCCAGCCAGTTGCTGATATCGACGAAGGTGATGATCAGCATGAAGGCGATGAGAATGGCAAAGCCCGCGAAGTGCACCAGAGCTTCCTTCTCGGGCGGGATGCGTTTGCGGCGCACCATTTCCGCGGCGGCAAAGACGATGCGCCCCCCGTCCAGAGCGGGGATAGGGAACAGATTCAGGATTGCCAGGTTGATACTGAGAAATGCCGTCAGATTCAACAGGTCGCTCAGACCTTCTTCTGCAACCTGTGCGGCGATGCGTCCGATCGCGACCAGGCCGCCGACACCGCCTTGGGGAGCCGGTACATCGGGAGCAATCGCCGCCCGGATCAGCTCGGCCAGACCTGCGATCATCATTGTGATCATCTCCGCGGTGTGGCGGATGCCGCCAAGCAGGGCCGCCACCGGGTTCTGTCGCACGATCCGGATATCTTCCGGGTTCATGTACGTGGCGATCTGCACCCCACTTGCCCCCTGCCCCGGCGGGATCTGCTCGGGCAGACGTGGCGTGAGCGAAACGGTTACGATCTCATCCCCCCGCTGGAGGGTGATCTCAACCTGCTGACCTGCACGCGAGTTGATGGCTTCGCTTACGGCGTCAATGCCGTACATCTCTTCCCCGGCGATGGTGAGGATGATGTCGCCGGCCTGAACGCCTGCCATATCCGCAGGACTGTTCTCTGCCACCGCTACGATCTCCACCCGAGCTTTGTCGGGATCACCGATGTAAGTAGGCGTGCCGATCATGAACATGGTCGCGAAGATCAGTACGGCGGCGACGAGATTCATCACGGGGCCGGCAGCCATGACCACGATGCGACGCCAGGGTGCCACGTTGGGGAGGGCATCGGGGGCATCGAAGTCATCATCCTCTCCTGCCATACGAACAAACCCGCCGAAGGGTAGCCAGTTCAGGGTGTATTCCACCCCGTTTCTTTCGAAGAGCTTCAGCATCCGGGGCGGATAGCCGAAGCCAAACTCGTGCACGCGCACGCCCATCCAACGCGCGGCCAGAAAGTGGCCGAGCTCGTGCACGAAGATCAGTAACCCCAGAACGGGGATCACGGCAAGGCTGGTTAGCTGGAAGTTTCCAAACACGGTACTATGCTATCTCGATGAAGGGAGTGAGAGGAAGATCGTTGCCATCTCCCGGCAGCGACCTAACATCTCCTGACAGAGTATTGTAACACAAGAATGGGTCCATGCTGTACATCTCCGTACAAAGGGGGTGTTTCAATTCGGGGGCAGCTCGCGGGCGGCGCCCCCGGAAACGTCGCGGCCCCACCCAACCGGACACCCCCCACCGCTTCGGCTTGCCAAGCCGTGCTGCGTGGGCCGGCATCCGGACAGGCTGGAAAGCCTGTCCCACATGCAGCCCGGCCC
>RFJM01000180.1 GCA_003694905.1 Caldilineae bacterium | reverse complement strand
GCGGGCGATGGCAAAAAATTCTGCGTACAGCCCCTGTTTGAGCAGTTCCAGCAGGTACTTGTAGTGCATGTGCAGCCAGATGCTCTCGTTTTCCAGCCAGCCGGGAATGAAGGCGCGGGCGCGGCCAATGTCGTGAGGTTCGCCCGCCAGCGAGGCGTTGACTTTGAACATGCCCAGCGTTGCATCCCAGAGAGGGCCGGACAACATGCGACGATGCAGGCGGCGGGCCTCGTCGGGGGGCAGGTTGATCAGAGCGCGGGTGGGGCCTTCTAGGAACGGAGGCAGAGGGCGGGGTCGAAACTCAAGGGCGCGCAAGAGGGGACGGCCTTGTGCATCCCGCCGCACGCGGCCCGAACTTTCCTTCTGCACCTCAAACCGGGTCATCTCCCAGGCGAAATAGGTGGGCGGCAGCTCATCAGCGAAGGCATTGGCGCGGGCAATGCCGACCGCCACGTCGTCTATCATCTGGCCGAGGAGCACCATCAGCTCATCGCCGGCCAGAGTGGTGGTGTCGCCGATCACGCCGGCCTGAGTGCTGCTGCGATAGCGCTCACGGGCGCTGGCGAAGGCATCCCAGCGCCGGAAGTCGGCCCGAGGATGTTCGTTGAGGGCCGCGAGTACGTCTTGGAGCAGAGCCTCGGCCTCGACCGGTAAGCGCAGCACGACGTTGTGAGCGGACAGGGTGCTCTGCAGGAAGCGCAGCAGCCGCAAGAGCTCGTGGCTTTCGGGCAGGGAAGAGCCGAAAAGGCCGGGCAGGCCGTTGAGCGCGTCGTACCAGCCGGGTTTGCCGGCCTCCATTTCCACGCCCATGCCCCAGGGGTCGCGGGTGGCGAACTTGAGCAGGGCCAGCAGGAAGAGCTTTTCGATAACGCGAGAGCGGAAGATAGGTCCCTTGCCGTGCCCGGAACGCAGCCAGGGTTCGGGCGGTGGCTGCACATGACGCACGGCATGGTACTGCCGCGGGCCGTCTTCGGTAAGTACGTATTTCTCGCTGCGGGGCTGCACGACGGCGGGGCTGACAAAGTAAGGCAGCTCGGTCTCAAAGAGCAGAGCCGGCAGGCGGTCGGGGAAGATGTCGGCAAAGGATTCAATAAGGTCGAGTAGATAAGTCCAGTGGTCGATCCAGTAGCCCTCGCCAAAGCCGGCCTCGATGCGATCATTGGCATGGCGGAGGGCCAGGGCCAGGAAGTCGGCCGGGGGGAGATCAAGGGGGATCGTCTGCTCTTCGAGTGCTTTGAGCAGGCCACCGGGGGTGAAAGGTGCAGCCAGCAGCGGAGCCAGGCGCTCCGGTTCGGGGCTGTGGGCCAGCAATTCGGCCCGAGCCTGTGACGATAGGACGAAGCGTACGCCCTGCAAGACCAGGGGGTTGTAGCCGTCGGCCTGGATCAGGCTGAGCAGATGCCGTACGTTGAAGTCGCCTACGGCCGGGCGGAACCAGACATCATTGCGCCGGTTCTGGGCCACGTCGCGAAAGTTGCCGTTGCCCTGCGAGTAGTATTCGGCCGCCAGGAAGAAATCGTTGTAGTCGCGCTCCAGGTCGCCGTGCTTGCGCGAGTAGATGTGGTAGATGTGCGAATGCTCGGGATCGCCGAGAGGTTCGGGCCAGCCACCACGCAATACGTTGTCCAGGAAGCTCTGGCGGCAATAGCCGTCGAAGTGGGGCTCGGCGGTGCAGGTGGCGATGGCGTCGGTGAGTTGCACGGCCAGAGCTCGGGCCTCTTCCTGCTTGCGGGCGATGAGCGCGGGGTCGCGCAGGCGTTGGGCGCGGGCGGCGAGGCCGGCCCGGCTGCCTGTGTGGCCGAAGAGGGCGGTGAGGGTGAGGCTGTGGCCGGGGGGCAAGGTGACCGCGCTGCCGAACAGGGCGCTGGGCGTCTTGCCGGCGGCGATCTGCGCCGCGGCCAGGAGTCTGTCCAGGGCGTGGGTCAGGAATCCGACAGGGCGCAGCAGGCTGGTGTCATGCCCGAAGACCAGATCGGGATCGACCAGCACGGGCAGATGTTGCACCCGGCCTTCCTGTTCCAGCCAGGCAAAGGCGAAGTGCCCGGCCACAATGGTCGAGATCTCGGCGGTATCGGCCGCAGAGGCGCGCAGGCGGTAGAAGGGTAGTTTCTCTTCGTGTCCCTCCACCTGCATCCAGGCTTCGAGGGTGCGACTGAAGTGTTTGAGCCCCCCGTTGTCCGCGCCGTAGGGGACGAGAGCGGGCAGGCCGTCCAGCAGTTCCAGGTCGAAGGGCCTGTCGCCGAGGTTGCGAAGTGTGAGTTGGCGCACCAGGGCGGCCACAGATTCGCCGGGCAGGATGAAGTATTCTACACGGGTTTCCAGCCCAACTTGAGGATTGTGTTCCACCAGGGCCAGTTCGTTGAGGCCGATGTGCATGGTGCGTTGCGGCCGACCTTCGGCCCAGGGTGCAAAAGGCTCGTAGAAGGGGGATCCGGCGTGACCGTGCAGCTTGAGAAAGGTTCGGAAGCCCAGGAAGGGCGTCTGCTGATAGGCTTTGTTGGCAGGCTGGAATTCCGCCAGGGGGTGATCTTTGCTCTCGATGCCAAAACTGGTAATGGCCTGCCCGCGGTTGACGTAGAAGGCCCACATGGGCACACCCAGCGGGCCGGCGATGCCGGGCAGAAAGCTGCTGAAAGGCGGCCAGCGGTCGAAGTCGGGAAGCACATAGCGCCCGAGGCGATCAAAACCGTTGCTGGCTTCAGGGACTGGCGCGATCACGTGTCGAAATGGGCAGCAGAGGCAGAGAACGTAGAGAGCCGCCGGCCTGCAATCCCGGCGGCTCTCTACGCGAGGGAAGTCAGGGCATGTAGACGACGGTGAGCGTCGGCGGTTGAGCCCGGTAGGTTTCCAGGCTGTCGAAAGCAACCCGGCCCGCAGGCCCCGAAGCAGAAACCGCCAGATAGCCCAGACCGTCCTGGGCTGCGAATCGGCCGACGGCCGCATCCCAGCCGGCAACCTGAGCGGTGGCATCCAGGTCGAGGGGGCCGAGGGCCACAGGTATCGCCGGGCCTGGATTGTAGAAGGTCAGACCGTCGGCAAAGGTCACCGTGGCGGCGTCGAAGGGCGTGACGTTCATGACGCGTAGCTCTTTGCCATCGGCACCCGATTGGAAGGTGGCGTTGAGACGGAGGGTTGCCGACACCAACCTGGCACCAACAGGCAAGGTGCTGCGGTCGAAGGTGAGCAGGACGTTGTCGACGCCGCTGGTGCGGGCAATTAGAGCGGCGAAGGCGTTATAGTTCTGGTTGGGCAGACCGCTGCTCACCCAGGTGTCGGCCAACAGGGGCAGTTCAACGATCACCGTGGGGGTGATGTCGAGGCGATTGCTGGAGGTAGCACCCGCGGGGGTGAGGAGGGTATGCTGCACAGCGCCCTGGGCTGCCTGGACGCGCACCTGGAAGCTGAAAGTCGCGTCCTGCCCATTGGCCACGGGGTTGTTGTAGGCCACGGCCACCACATCACCGGCATTGGCCTGCGCAGCGACGGCATACCCCAGGGCAGCCATCTGGCCGGCCGTGAGCGGGAAGGCGCCGTCGGTAGCGCTGCCCGGCACATAGCCGACCTCGCCGTCCAGCGGCACGACCAGGAAGGGTTGCGCCGTAGTGCCGGAGTAGTTGGTGGCGCGCACATCCACGGTGATGATGCTGCCGTAGACCAGCGGATCTGCTTCGGTGGTCTGATGGATGCGACCTACCCAGGCCGGGACGGTGACGGTGGGTTCGACACGCAGCTGGTCGAGCATCAGGCTGCCGCTGCTGTTGGCGGGCAAGCCGAAGCCGTAGCCGTTGACCGCGGTGAGAGTGAGACCGTCATCGGGTGCACCCTCCGGTTGCACGGCACTGCGGCGGAAGAAGACAAAGGGGATCTCGACTTTGCGCCAACCGGCGGTATCGTCTGCGAAACTGGCCTCGAAGCGCTCGGCCGTGTCCGCCGCACCGTAGACCCGCACGTAGTCCACCTTCAGCTCCTGCGGGAAGGTCATCGTGGGATCGATGTCCCCGCCGAAGTTGCCGCCGATGGCCATGTTGAGGATCAGGTAGAAGGGATGGTTGAAGACCCACTCGTTGGGAGCCACGTCCGCGGGCGTGGCGTTGTGGAAGTTGATGCCGTCCACGTACCAGTGGATCTCGTCCGGACCCCACTCCACGGCAAAGGTGTGGTAGTCCGACGCCACCGGGCCGGGGAACTGGTAGGCGTTGCCGAAACCGGCGCCGCCGGAGTAACCGGGGCCGTGGATAGTGCCGAAGATATTGTCGGGTATGCGGCTGACGTACTCCATGATGTCGACTTCGCCGGACTGCGGCCAGCCCACCTGGCCGATGTTGGTGCCCAGCATCCAGAAGG
>RFJM01000179.1 GCA_003694905.1 Caldilineae bacterium | reverse complement strand
CTCGAACTCGTTGCCGAAGCCCCACGTGCCCACGCGCTTGCCGCGCCAGTCCTCGGGCTTGGTGATGCCGCTGTCTGCCCACGACACCTCCAGGGTACCACTGCGCTGGAACACCTGCGCGATGTTGACCAGATCCGCCCCCTGCTCGCGCGAGGCCAGCATCTTGGGCACCCAGGCGATGCCGAACTCTGCATCGCCCGAAGCAACCACCTGCTGCGGCACGATTTCCACCGCGCCTTCCAGGATCGTCACATCCAGACACTGCGCCTCGTAGAAACCCTTGGCCTTGGCCGCGTAGTATCCGGCGAACTGCGACTGGGTCACCCATTGCAGTTGCAGGCGGATGGGGATCATTTCCTCGCATGGTGCTGCGGCGGCTTCGGTCCCCGTTTCGGCCGGGGGAGCTTCGGCGGGTGCCTGTTCGGGTGCGGCCTGTTTGCCGCCGCCACCACAGGCGGCGACGAGCAACGCCAGCACAACCAGAACCAACGGCAGATAATAGAGTCGCTTCGTTCTCATAATGTGTCACCTCCGAAGAAAGTGAGAGAAGGCCGGTCTCCCGGCTCGACGGTTGAAGACCCGGAGTGCCGGAGCACTGTCTCAAGCATTCCGAGTTGAACTACCCATGTTCAGTGGTACGGAAGGAGGCATGCCAGGGAATGACAAGCCGCTCGACAAAAAGGATAACGAGATAGAAAGTGATGCCGACGATACAGGCGATAATGATCGCGGACCAGGCACTCTCGAACCGGAACAGCGCGGCCTCCTGTGTGATGAAAACGCCCAGGGCGGAGCGATTGCCGCCGAAATACTCGCTCACAACCGCCCCGATCATCGACAGCGCCGCCGCCAGCTTGAATGCCTGAAACATATAAGGTAGGGCATTGGGTACCCGCAGCTTCAACAGAATCTCCACCTCCGAGGCCGCGTAGGAATGCATCAACTCAAGTGCATTTCTGTCCACCAGTGTCAGCCCCCGCAGGGTGTTGATCATCATGGGGAAGAACACGATAACGGCGACGATCACCATCTTCGAGAGGGGATTGTCCACCCCGAACCAGTTGTTCACGATAGGCGCGAAAGCCAGGATGGGAACCGAATTGGCCGCGATGGCGAAGGGCAAGATGGTCTCGTTGATGATGGTCCAGCGCGCGGTGACAAACGCCGCCAGAATCCCCAGCGAGCAACCGATGGCAAACCCACCCAGTGCTTCTTTGGTCGTAAACCAACCGATGTGGGTCAGGCGGTCCAGGTTGGACGTGAAGTTGGCGAGAATGGCCGACGGCGCCGGCAGCAAGAAACGCTCGATGTTGAATACCCGTACGATCAGTTCCCATAGCAGGATCACAACTACGGCCAGCACGATCGTCGGCGCATATTGCCGCCAAACGCGTTGCAGGCTCATTGCACACCTCCTTCGATGGCGCGCAAGGTGTCACGCAAATGGTTGACCAGTTCGAAATAGTGGGGATCCTCGCGCACTTCCCAGGCGCGAGGCATGGGCAGATCGATGTCCAGGATCTCGGTAATGCGTCCGGGCCGGGGCGAGAGCAACACCACCCTGCTGGAAAGGAACACGGCTTCGGGAATGCTATGGGTGACAAATACGATGGTCGTTTGCGTGCGATCCCAGATCCGCTGCAACTCCAGATTCATGCGCTCGCGCGTCATCTCGTCCAGTGCACCAAAGGGCTCGTCCATCAACAGCAGTTTGGGGTTGAAAGAGAGCGCGCGGGCAATCGACACCCGCTGCTGCATCCCACCGGAAAGCTGCCAGGGATAGTGATTCTCAAACCCTTCCAGTTCAACCAGCTTCAACATCTCGCTGGCCCTCTGCTTGCGCTGCTCGCGGCTGAACCCCATCACTTCCAGCGGCAACTGGACGTTCTTCGCCACGGTACGCCAGTCATACAGCGTCGCCGACTGAAAGACAAAACCGTAGTCCTGATCCAGCCGCGCCTGGTGCGCCGTCTTCCCGTACACCTGAACCTCGCCGCGGGTCGGCTGCAGCAATTCCGCGATGATGCGCAGCAGGGTAGACTTTCCACAGCCAGAAGGCCCGATCAGCGAGACGAACTCGTTCGGCTGAATCTCCAGACTGATATCCTCCAGAGCGACCACCTCATTGGGCCGACCCTGATTGAAGATCTTGGTGACGTTACGTATAGAGACGGCAGAGTTGTTTTCTGTCATGGCAAACCTGAGTGAAGGTAGCGGAAATCAGGATATCTCGGTCTTGGGATAGCGCCCGCTGAGCACCAGGCGCTCGACCAACGCAACCAGGATGAAGAAGAAGATCCCGACCAGCGCACTGACGATGATGGTCGCCCAGAGGCGGCCCGGACCCGAAATGTAGTACTGATTGAAATTCAGAATGGCGCCCCCCAACCCCTGGCGGATACCCGAGGGCAACTCCCCGATGATGGCTCCTACCACACTGGTGGTGGCCGATACCTTCAGCGATGTAAAGATATAGGGCAGAGCTGCCGGAAACCGCAGCTTCCACATGATGGTCCAGGTAGAAGCCGCGAACGAGTGCATCAATTCCAATTGCGTGGGGTCGGGAGATTTGAGACCGCGCAGCGTGTTGATGGTGACGGGAAAGAAGGTGAGATAGGCCGAAATCACCGCCACCGAGATCCAGCCGGCCTTGAGCCAGATGATCACCATCGGCGCGATGGCAATGATGGGTACCGTCTGCGAAGCGACCACGTAGGGCATACACCCCCGCTCGAACAGCCGCACATGCGCGAAAATCGCGCCCAGCAAGAAGCCCAGCAACCCGCCGATCACAAACCCCGCAAACGCCTCGCGGAAAGTGTATACCGCCGCGTCGAACAGAATCTGCACCAGCGGTGGCCCATTGCGTCGCGCAGGATTACCAAATGCCTCGATGATGCTCCACACATGCGGCAGATTCAGGTCGGACAGCACCTTGACCCGAAACGGCGGTCGATGCTCGATGCCGAAGGGATTACTATCCGCTCGCCAGGGATCACCACCCAGGTACTTCGCGCCCTCCCACACCACGAGAATGGCGAGTACGATGAGAAGAAAGGCGATGAGCTGGCGGGCCGAACGGGGCAGGCGCGAAGCCGAAGGAGTTGATGCTGCAGTAGTCATGGCAGTCGCTTAGATCAAAGAACCTCGGCGCCGGGTGAACGTTTGAGAAACTGCCCTGTGCCGGGTTGTCCCAACCAGGCATCGCCATCCACAATCGTTTTGCCGCGGAGCAACACCCGTTCCGGCCAGCCTCGTACCGTCATTCCCTCATAGACGTTGTAGTCCGTGTTCATATGGTGGGTCTTGGCGCTGATGGTGTGCTCCTTTTCCGGATCCCAGATCACGATATCGGCATCCGCTCCCACCGCGATGGTCCCCTTCCGGGGATAGAGCCCGAAGATCTTGGCCGGGTTGGTGCTGGTGATTTCCACGAAGCGATTGGCGCTGTAGCGGCCCATATTCACTCCGTGGTGCCACATCACGGGCATACGGTCTTCGATACCGGGCATGCCGTTGGGAACTTGATGGAAGCTTTCTCGCCCCAGCTCCTTACCCGGAATGCGACCCTCTTTGCCGCCCTCAAACCAGAAGGGACAATGATCCGTGGACACGGCCTGCAACGTATTGTCGGCCAGTGCCTTCCACAGCACGGGGGCATCCTTGCGCTTGCGCACCGGCGGCGAGCAAACATACTTGGCGCCCTCGTAGTTGGGCAGGGCCAGGTGCTCTTCGAACACAAACATATACTGCGTACAGGTCTCCCCCATCACCGGGAACCCTTTCGCCCGGCCCAAAGCCAGTTGTTCTACCGCCTCCTCGCAGGTCATGTGCACCACATAGAGAGGTGCGCCCGTGATTCCGGAAAGGGCCACTGCCCGGCCGGTCGCCTCTGCCTCGGCCATGGCCGGATGCGCTGCCGCGTGATATTTGGTGTCCGTCTTGCCCTCGTTCAGCAGCTTCTTGGTCAGCTCGGCAATGACATCACCGTTCTCGGCATGGACCATGATCAGCATCCCATGCTCGGCCGCCCGCAGCATGGCACGGAACAACGTGGTGTCATCGATCTGGAACAGCCCCTTGTAGGCCATGAACAGCTTGAGACTGGTGATCCCCTCATCGATCATCGTGGGGATCTCCTCCATCACATCATCGCGCAGATCCGTGATGGCGATGTGAAAACCATAGTCGATGGACGCCTTCCCCTCGGCTTTCTTGTGCCACTCCTCTACGCCCTCATGCAGGGTTCCGCCCATGGGCTGGATCACAAAATCGATGTGGCAGGTGGTGGCGCCGAACGCTGCCGCCCGATGCCCTGTGAGGAAGTCGTCCGAAGCGATGGTACCGCCAAAGGGCAGGTCCAGATGCGTATGCACATCGATGCCTCCCGGCAACAGCAGCTTGCCGGTGGCGTCGATCACCTCGGCGTCGTCAGCCTGCAGATCCCGACCGATCAACGCTACCTGTTCACCGTCGATGAGCACGTCGGCCTGGACCGTGTCACTCGCCGTGACAATGGTCCCGTTCTTGATAATAGTTGTCATGGTGCACCTCCAAATATTGGGGCATGAAGGTCTGATCTACCTGCAGTGAGACGACAACGCCCCTTCTGCGGCCTGCGCCGCCCCCCCACCGCGGGCAAACCAGCGTAGGGTGTCAGAGTTCGACGATCTTGCCGTACAGCTCGGGCCGGCGGTCGCGGTAGAACTGCCAGGTATTGCGCACCTCCTGGATGAGATCCAGATTCAGATCGCGCACCAGCAGCTCTTCTTCGTACGGGTCCGCCTGACCCGGCAGGTCATCCCTGTCTCCCAGGGTGGTGACAAATTCGCCGCGTGGGGTGCAGAAATAGCTCTGGCCATAGTAATCGTTTTCACCGAATTCCTCTTCGATCCCCACGCGATTGATGGTGCCCACAAAATAGCCGTTGGCGATGGCGTGACTGGTTTGTTCGATCCGCCAGAGGTGCTGCGACAGCCCTCGCGAGGTAGCCGAGGGAATGAAGACGATCTCGGCGCCGTTCAGCCCCAGCATGCGCGCACCTTCGGGAAAATGACGGTCGTAGCAGATGTACACCCCGACCTTGCCCACGGCCGTATCGAACACGGGATACCCCAGATTCCCCGGCCGGAAATAGAACTTCTCCCAAAAACCGTAGACCTGGGGAATATGCGTCTTGCGATACTTGCCCAGGTACGTGCCGTCGGCATCGATAACCGCCGCCGTGTTGTAATAGATACCCGTCCCCTCTTCCTCGTACATCGGCACGATCAGCACCATCCCCGTTTCCTTTGCCAGTTTCTGCATGCGTTTGGTGGTAGGCCCATCGGGAATGGGTTCTGTAAAGCTGTAGTACTTGCTATCCTGAACCTGGCAGAAGTAGGGGCCGTAGAACAGCTCCTGAAAACACATCACCTGGGCGCCTTGCTCCGCCGCCTGACGGGCATAGTCCTCGTGCTTGGCGATCATGGATTCTTTGTCGCCGGTCCAGGTGGCTTGTAAAAGTGCGGCGCGGACAATACGACTCATGGTGCACTCCTTTCTGAGTTATTGTGTTGTGGCGCCCCAGAATGTACTGAGACTTAAGGTTAATATATGTGGCGATTTCGTGCAAAAATCAGAAAGGCCGTGCGCGGCCCTTGCGCGCGACAAAGCCCGCGCCCGACCTCCCTCGACTCTACATGGCTTCCTGAACGCGGGAAAAGGCGACGTCCAGTATCTCCAAGGCCTCGTCCACATCCTCTTTGGTAGCCGTCAACGGCGGCGCAATGCGCACCGCATTGCCGTATAGACCACCCTTGCCGATGAGCAGCCCCAACGCCTTGGTCTCCTCGAAGAGATGAGCGATTTCCTTCGTCGCCGGTTCTTTTGTCTTGCGGTCCTTCACCATCTCGATTCCTTGCATCAGCCCTTTACCCCGCACTTCCCCGATGACAGGGTACCTCTCCTGCAGGCGCTCCAGACCCGCGCGCAGGTGGGCCCCCACTTCCGCGCAATGTTCGGGATTGGCCTCCTTCTCCATCACCTCGATGGTCGCCAGCGAAGCGGCCAAGGCTACCGGATTGCCGCCAAAGGTGCTGATAGTTAGCCCCTTGCCCACCATGCTCTCGGCGATCTCCATCGTGGTCATGGTGTTGCCGAGGGGGAAGCCGTTGGCGATTCCCTTCGCCATGGTCATCACATCCGGCACCACATCCCAGTGCTGGATGCCCCACCAGTGCTCACCTGTGCGACCAAAGCCCGTCTGTACCTCGTCGGCGATGAACAGACCACCGTAGTGATGCACGATTTCCTGCACGATCTTGAAATACTCCGGCGGCGGGGTGATAAATCCCCCGACCCCCTGAATGGGCTCGGCCAGAAAAGCCGCGATACGTCCGGAGGTGGTCGTCTTGATCACATCCTCCACATCCTGCGCACAGGCCACGTCGCAACCCGGATAGCTCATCTTCAGGGGGCAGCGATAGCAGTATGGATTCAGTGCATGTTTGATGCCGATGATGTGCGTGCCGCCGATGCGCCAGCCGGACTGCCCCGTCAGCGACATGCCCATGGCCGAGCGTCCACTGTACCCATGCCGCAGGGCAATGACCTCCTGGTAGCCCGTATGCGCGCGGGCCAGAACCACTGCCGTCTCATCCGCGTCCGTGCCCGATGTGGTGAAGTAGGAGACCTGCAAATCGCCCGGCGCCAGTTCTGCCAGCTTCTCGGCGAGGTTGACATGATTCTCGTTGGGATAGAGGGTCGAGCAATGGATCAGCCTGGCCGTCTGTTCCTGCGCGGCCTTCACCACCTCCGGCCGATTGTGACCAACGCTGGTCGTCAAGATGCCGCCGAAGAAATCTAGATACTTGTTCCCTTCGACATCCCACACATACATCCCATCCCCGTGGTCGAGCGGAATAGGATCGGTGTAATAGAGTATGTGATTGGGCCAGAGATAGCGTCGCTGTTTCTCCAGGATAGTTTGCGCGTCACTCATGAACGTCCTCCTTGGGGATGAGATGATGGGATTAGACGGGCACGTCCCCGGCCTACCGGCAAACGGGGCATCGCACCCTGTTGGCAGGAGTTGAGTAGCTTCCGTGTAAGAGGGTTTTCAACCGCGGAGAACGCAGAGGACGCGGAGAAAAGTCACGAATTCGAGTCGATTTCTTGTCCGAAGCGCCGTGAATCCCTCTGCGATCTCGGCGCACTCTGCGGTTAGGTGGCTCTTGAGGGGGAGAGTCATGAAACACGGTCAGAAGCACGGTGCTACCTCGCCGCCGAGGTGATCACGCGCCGCCCTTCTTGGCCTTAGCCTCCTGAATCAGTTCGAAAAGGCGATTGGGACTCAGGGGGATCTCGCGGATCTCCAGGTTGTACTCTGCCAGGGCGTCTTCAATAGCCTGGGCAAAGAGTGCGCCTGTGGGGATGGCCCCGGCCTCACCAGCACCCTTGGTGCCCAGGGGATTCAGCGGTGAAGGCGTCTCGACATGATCGATCTCGATAGGCGGCACCTCCATGGCCGTCGGTATCAGATAATCCATAAACGAAGCAGTCAGCAACTGTCCGTTGTCATCGTAGATAATGCGCTCGTAGAACGCGTTGCCGATGCCTTGGGCGATGCCGCCGTGGATCTGACCGTCCAGGATCAACGGGTTGATCACCCGACCGCAATCGTGCACCGTCACATAGCGTTTGATCTGCACCGTGGCCGTCTCCGGGTCCACCTCCACGATCATGGCATGGACGCCGTTGGCCGTGGCGCCCCGTTCCGGTCCGAAGTACGCCGTTGCTTCCAGGCCCGGCTCGGTGCCCGGCTTCACCGCGCCGCGTAGCGGATTCGCCTTCACCGCCAGCGTTCCCAGATCGATAGCCGTATCCGGCACCCCGCGCACCCAGACCTTGCCGTCGCCCAGTTCCAGATCCTCCTCGGCGACCTCCAATTCCTGGCTGGCCAGCTTCAGGATCTTTTGGCGTACCGCGGCCGCGGCCGCGTGGATCGCGTTGCCTGCCACCACCGCCCCCCGGCTGGCAAACGTCCCTGTGCCCCAGTGAAACTCGGCCGTGTCGCCGGTTACCATGCGGATCTTGCGCACATCGACCCCGAGCTGGTCGGCCACCACCTGGGCAAAGGACGTGAAGTGTCCCTGCCCCTGCGTGCCGATGCCCGTCGCCACGTTCACCATGCCGTTGCTTTCGATCTGGACCCGAGCTCCCTCGTAGGGCCCGATGCCGGTGCCTTCCACATAGGCCACTACGCCGATACCTACATGCTTCCCCTCCGCCCGCAGCCTGGGTTGTTCTTCCTTCACAAACTGCTCGTAGCCGATCAACTCCAGCGCCTTGTTCAGTGCCGGTTCGTAATTGCCACTATCGTACACCAGCGGCACAAAATCCTGATAGATGATCTCGTTGTTGTAGGGAAACTTATCGGGCGGGATGAAATTGCGGCGTCGGATCTCGTTCCGGTCCAGCCCCAGCTCCCTGGCCGCGATATCCAGCAGCCGCTCCATTACAAACACGCCGTGCTGGCGGCCTGCGCCTCGATACGGAGTTACCAGCGTCTTGTTGGTGAACACCGCTTTGAATTCGGAATAGTAGTTGGGCACATCATAGCATCCCAACAGCGTACACTGGCTGTTGATGGGAACCGTGAGACCGTAGGGATCGTAGGCGCCGGTATCGTGCAGAAAGGTGTCCTTGACACCCAGGATGCGGCCCTCTTTGGTCAAGGCGATCTCCGCCCAGTGTATCTGATCCCTCTCGTGCGTGGTGGCGAAGAAATTCTCCCGGCGATCCTCGATCCACTTCACCGGTCGATTCAATTTCATCGCCGCCCAGGGAATCAACACCTCCTCCGGATAGAACATCATGATCTTGGGCCCGAACCCTCCGCCGATGAAGGGCGCGATCACACGTACTTGCGAAGTAGACAGGCCCAGCATGGCGGCCAGGCCGTTACGGATGGCGATGGGTGCCTGCGTCGTATCCCACATCGTCAGATGTTGCGTTTTGGCATCCCAATGCGCTACCATGCCCCGGTTTTCCATGGCCGCGGCGATGCCGTGGTTATAGTAGAAGCGCCGTCGGATCACCACGTCGGCCTCTGCCTTTGCCTTCTCATAATCCCCTTTGGTCTGCACCACGTGGGCTGCCAGATTGGAGTCCAGGTCCTCGTGGATCAGCGGCGCGTCCGGCTCCAGCGCCTTCTCCATATCCACCACTGCGGGCAAGGGCTCGATCTCGACGAAGATGTCCTCGACGGCATCTTCGGCAATGTAGCGACTCTCCGCCACCACCATGGCGATCGGCTCGCCCACGTGACGCACCTTGTCTTTCGCCAGTGGCACCTGCGTACGCGCATTGAACACAATTCCTTCGATAGGTGGAGGCGGTACCAGCAACGGTCCCGGCTGCCAGTAGTCACCCAGATCCGCCGCCGTGTACACCGCCACCACTCCCTCGCGCTCGCGCGCTGCTTCCACATCGATACTGACGATGCGCCCGTGAGCGTGATCGCTGCGCACAAACGCCACGTGCAGCATATCCGGCAGATGAACATCGTCGGTAAACAATGCCCGTCCGCTCAGCAGCACGGGGTCTTCGTTCCGCTTAATGCGTTGGCCAAAATAGCGCGTTGTCAAAGCCAGAGCCTCCTTCGTAGCTAGCGGGTTTCCCGGAGAGAGGGGTCAGGGTGCATCTTGGCGGCCGCCAGCTTGACCGCCGAGACGATGTGCTGGTATCCGGTGCAACGGCAGAGATTGCCGGCAATGGCTTCGCGGATCTCCTCATCGCTGGGGTTGGGGTTCTGCTCGAGAAAAGGTACCAGCGTCATCAGGAACCCCGGCGTGCAGAAGCCGCATTGCAGGCCGTGCGCCTCCCAGAACGCCTCTTGCAGAGGATGCAAGCGCTCCGGCGCCTCGGGCGCCAGGCCCTCCACCGTCGTCACTTCATGACCGTGAGCCTGTACGGCAAACATGAGACAGGAACGCACGGGCAGACCGTCGAACAAGACGGTGCAGGCGCCACAGACGCCGTGTTCGCACCCCACATGCGTGCCCGTCAGATCACACTCATGCCGCAGAAAGTCACTGAGCAACAGCCGCGGCTCTACCGTCCGTTCGTACGCCTTACCGTTAATGGTCACGCGAATGGTCATCTGCTCGCTCATCTTATCGCTCCTCAGCAGTGGCTCGAGCAAAAGCCTGGCTCAGCGCGCGGCGCCCCAGCACCTCGACCAGATGCCTGCGGTAGGCCGAGCTGGCGTGGATATCTTCGTGGGGGGTGGGGACATCGTTGTTGGCAGCCAGGGCGGCAGCGTCGGCAATACGCTGCTCTGTGGGCTCTGCACCCACCAGGGCTGCTCCTGCCTGCCTGGCCAGGACAGGACCCTCGCCCACCCCGAAGAAGACAAGCCGCGCAGCCGTGCAGGTGCCCCCCTCATCCACCTGGACGACGGCCACCGCGCCTGCCAGCGCGAAGTCACCGTGCCGCCGCGCCACCTCCTGGATCGCCCAACCGCTGCGCGACGGCAAGGGTGGGAAGGCTGCCTCGGCCAGAAGCTCATCGGGCTCCAGGGCCGTCGTAAAGATCCCCTGGAAAAACTCCTCGGCCGCAATCCAGCGGCTCCCCCCCTGCCTGCTTGCCCGAACCCGACCTTGCAACGCCACCAACACCGCCGGCAGCTCGGAAGCCGGATCGGCATGGGCCAGCGACCCGCACAGGGTGCCGCGATTGCGTATCTGGGGGTGGGCGATGAGGGGCATGGTCGCATGCACCAGCGGCGCCACCTCCGCCACCAGGCGGCTGTGCTCCGCTTCGGCATGGCGGGCCAGTGCACCTACCCGCAGCCCCCCATCGCCGTTGCTCTTGATATAAGCCAGCTCGGAGACGGCATTGATGTCGATGAGCACGGCCGGTTGCGCCAGCCTGAAATTCATAGTGGGAATCAGGCTCTGTCCACCGGCCAGGATCTTGGCATCGTAGCCGTGTTCGGCCAGAAGCCCCACGACCTCATCCACCGTCGTGGGAGCGTGATACTTGAATGGGGCAGGTTTCATAGAAGACTCCTGAGACCGGCAGTGCTGGCCACTACGATTCGTCTACGAACGCTACGGCGCGGCAGAAGGCGGCTTCGCCCCCGCGGAACAGCCAGGGGAACACGCCGATGGTGATCCGCCGGTTGTGCAGCTCGGGATTGCCGATCTGTCCTCCCAGATTCTCCACGTGCATGCAATCATGCGGGAAGAGCGCGTTGTGCGTGAGCTGATAGGCTTCGGGCGGGAACAGCTCATCCACCGCTTCGGGCCCGCCGAACTTCTCTTCGCATTGCTTGCGGACCTTCTGCCAGTGTTCCAGTCCCCCTCGCCCTAGAAAACGGCCGATGGGCAGATTCATGGGATGATCCGTCGAGACCATATCGACGCCCCAAATGTGGATCTTCTTGTCCAGCAACCACTGGCAGATGCTGTGATGCGGGCCGGGGTGCCGGTGCAGGTACTTCTCCTCGTCCGGTGTCTCGCCGTACTCCGCGTACTTGCTCCAGCCGGTATAGATGAAGAGGATGTCCCCCTCCTGGACGTCGACGCGGGCCTCGATATCCTCGGGCCGGAAGATATCCAGCTCGTCCAGCATATCGCTCAGATCGACAATGTAACCGGGACCATACAGCCATTCCAGTGGGATCTGATCGATGGTCTTGCCCGCAGTGACGAAATGCCGGGGCGCGTCGAGATGGGTGCCCATGTGGTTGGAGGTCTGGATATACTGGGCATTGACCCCGTGCTCAGCCTTGCGCTTGATGTATTTGACTTCGAAAGGCGGATAGTAAGGCCAGAAGGATACGTTTTGG
>RFJM01000178.1 GCA_003694905.1 Caldilineae bacterium | reverse complement strand
GGGTTGGGACAGGCGTGGCGGTGGGGGGAATCAGCTCGACGGCAGTCGAGGCCAGGATCGTGGCGGCCGGTCTCAGGGACACGGCAACGATGGCATCGGCCGGAGCGGAGGTCTCATCCCCGGCGTCGGCAGGGCGGGTGCTCGCGGCAGTCTGACTGCAGGCGGTCGGCAGCAGCAAAGCCAGCAAGATGAGGATTAGCCGTAGCCTCACGGTGTCATCTCCTTTTCTTTGGTGATTGGTATGCTTTCAGGTGTGGATGTGGACTCGTCTGTAATGGGTAAAGAGATGAACATCGTGGTGCCGACACCGACCGTACTCTCCACCCAGATCTTCCCCCCCTGCGCCTCCACCAGCGACCTGGCAATGGCCAGGCCCAGACCCGATTCTCCTTCTTCCAGGCTGCGGGCGGGGTCGGCCCGGTAGAAGCGTTCGAAGACATGCGGCAGGTGTTCCGGCGCGATGCCGCAGCCGGTATCCCGAACCTGTATGAGCACGCGACCCTGTTCGGCTTGTGCCGAGAGCACGATCTCGCCCCCGCGATCGGTAAAGCGCAAGGCATTGCTGATGAGATTGTTCAGGACCTGAGTCATGCGATCGGGGTCGGCCAGTATCGGCGGGGTGGCGGCGGGGACCTCCACGCGCAGATCGATGCCGGCGGCTTCGGCCCGCGCGGCGTGGGCCATGGCCAGGCGCTCCAGCAAAGCCTTTGGGGGGCAGGGTTGCAAATTGAGCGATAACTCGCCCGCGTCCATGAGCGACAAGGTCCGCAAGTCCTCGATGAGATGCTTGAGGTGCAGGGCTTCCTCGTGCATGATGGCGTAGATCTCGGGATTACCCTGGAGTTTGCCGTCGACCAAAGCTTCGGTGAAGCCGAGAATGGCGCTGAGGGGCGTGCGCAGATCGTGGGCGATGTCCGCGGTCATCTGCTTGCGCGCTTCGCTGGCACGAGCCAGGTCTGAGCTCATCTGGTTGAAGGAGGCGGCCAGTTCGCCGATTTCGTCGCGGGCATGCACCTCGACCTGGTGGCCCAGCGCGCCGGCGGCGATGACGCGAGTGGCTTCTGTGAGAGCGCGCACCGGACGGGTGATGGTACGGGCCAGGAAGATGCCCAGCAGCAGCGCCAGCAGGCCTGCACCCATGGCCCCGAAGAGGATGGCGCGATTCACCCGGGCCAGGAAGCGGAACTCGGGCGATTCCGCCGGCGGCGGTCCGAACGCGCCCAGTAACAACCACCCGACTGTCTGACCATCCGTACGCAGCGGTACGGCCAGCTTCATGTCCTCCTCGGCTACCAACTGACCGGGGTGGTAGCGCCAGCCCCCGTAGATAACGCGTCCCTGCACGTCGGCCAGGGTCACCGGCGCACGCGCCACACCCATGCGGCGCCGAAAGGCCGGCCCCCGGATGACGATCGCATCCAGTCCCTCCCAGCCGCCGTGTTCCTGGTAGTAGTCCAGCAGCGCGTTGACGAGATCCTGCTGATACTGCTCGAGGACGAATTGATTGAACTCGCGCTGCGTGCGATAACCCACGAAAAAGGCAATCAACCCGACCCCGGCCAGGGCAACGGCGAGGAAGGCCAGGGTCAGTTTGAATGTCAGCGAACGGCCCGGAGAGATCATGGGTCGGGAGCGAAACGATAGCCCGCGCCGTAAACGGTGAGGATGTAACGAGGTTTGCGGGGGTCGGGCTCGATTTTAGCGCGAAGATTGCGAATGTGCACGTCGATGGTGCGCTCGTAGCCTTCGTAAGCATCGCCCTGGAGCACTTCCAGCAGGTCCAGCCGCGAGAATACGCGGCCCGGCTCGGACATGAGCGCCTCCAGCAATGAGAATTCGGAGGGCGTGAGATGCACCGGCGTATCGCGAACCGTCACCGCGCGACTTCTCCGATCCACAACGATGTCGCCGGCAGCGAGGGTGTCGCCGTTTTGTCGCTGCTTGTCCAGGCGTCGCAACACGGCCCGCACCCGCGCGGTCAGCTCGCGCATGCTAAACGGTTTGGTGACGTAGTCGTCGGCTCCCAGTTCCAGTCCCATGACCTTGTCGTCTTCACCCACCCGCGCCGTCAGCACGATGATGGGCGTGGCGTGATCGCGACTGTATTCTCGCAGGAATTCATAGCCTCCCATCTCCGGCATCATCAGATCCAGGATGATGAGATCGGGCGCGTGTTGCTGTGCCACCGCCAGCGCCTCGCGGCCGTTGGTCGCGAGTAGCACGCGGAAGCCCTCCTGTTCAAGATAGCTTTTCACCAGGGTGCGAATGCTCCTGGCATCGTCTACGACCAGGATGGTGGGATTCATGGTGTGAAGCATTGGGCATTATCCGGCCGGTACGGCCACGAAGGATAACTCCAGTATAACATCATCGGCCACCGTGTCCACTTGGGGCGAATCGGGTATGGCCAGATTGAAATCCGCGTGTTTCACCGTGGCGCGGGCCATGCCCTCAAGTCGCGTTCGCGACACGGGGGTGAGCGTCACCTCGAAGACCACCGGCCGCGTCACATCCGTGACGGTGAGGTCGCCGACAATCTCAAAGCTGATGGGCTCACCGATGGCAACCACGTCGGGGAGATTGCGGATCTCGGTTGGGGTGAACGTTATGAACTCGAACTCGTTGGTGCGGAGGATGCGGTTCTTGAGGGCGCGGTTGCGGAAGTTGTTGTCGGTCGCGAGGGTACGGGCGTTGACCTGGATGACGCCCACCTGCGAGCGTGACGGCGCCTCGGGATAGACGGCGATCTGACCCGCCACCTGGTCGGTCGAGCCCACCACCGTATTATCGCTGCCGCGTAGCACCTCGTCGATGAGGAAACGGGCTTCTGATTCTTCCTGAACGATCTCGAAGATAATGGGGCCGGCTCCGGCCGGATCGTTTTCCTGCCGGGCTTCGCCCGCAGGCATAGCTGTGGGGGTGGAGTTGACCGCAGGGGCCGAGGACTCGGCCGCCGACTGATCGACAGCAACTGGAAGGGCTTCGATGGGTGCGCTTGCTTCCTCGGGGGTGCGGAAGAAGCTGTAGGCCAGGTAGGCGCCGGCAGCCAGGATTGCAACGGCGATGAGGATGGCGATGCGTCGAAACACGGAGAGACTCCTTTCAGTGGTGAGTGTGGAGGGTAGGGATGTCAGGTTGTGCGCGGGGAGCGCCCGTCAGGGACGTTCGCCCAGGGTGAGGGGCAGCGTGATGGTGCGGCCATCGCGCAGCACGGTGAGTTCGATAGTCTGCCCCACCTCGGTATGGAAGACAAGATAGGTGTTGAGGTCGGAGAAGTTCCTGATAGGCTGTCCGTCGATGGCGATGATGAGGTCTCCTCCGCGGCCGGTGTTGGGGTCAGCAGCGATGACGCCTGCCCGGTCGGCCGGACCCCCAGGCGTTATACTAAGCACATAAGCGCCCTGGGTCTGTGGCAGAGCAAACAATTTCTGTTCGGACAGCGAGATCTCCTCGGCGAAGGCCGCGCCCATGTAGGGATAGACGTAGTGTCCCTCGCGAATGAGCACCGGCACGATGCGCCGCACTGCGGCCACCGGGATAGAGAATCCGACACCCGAATTGGTGCCGGTCGTGGTGGCGATGGCGGAATTGACGCCCACTACTTCTCCCTGCAGGTTGAGCAAAGGGCCGCCCGAGTTGCCAGGATTAATGGGGGCATCCGTCTGGATCACCTGAGGCAGCGAATAGGAGCTGCTCAGGCCACCTCCTCGTTGCGAGCGCAGGCTGCGCCCAAGTCCGCTAATGATCCCCAGGGTCATGGAGCCCTGCTCGCCAAAGGGGTTGCCGATGGCGACCACGAACTGGCCCACCCGCAGCGAGTCGGGATCGGCCAGCGGCAGGGGTTCGACACCCTGAGGGACCCGGTCCACTTTCAGCACGGCCAGGTCGCTGTCTACATCCGCACCTATCAGCTCTGCTTCCAGGCGCTCACCCCCTGCGAATACGATCTCGTACGGCCCACCGCCTCGGGTCACGTGGTTGTTGGTGACGATGTGCCCGCGCTGGTCGTACACGAAGCCGCTACCGCTGCCCGCCGGTGTGATGATGTAGACCACCGCCGGGTTGGCGCGCGCGTAGAGGTCGACCAGCGTCTGTTCCAGGTCGGAGGAAGCGACTGCCGCCGTGGAGGGAAGGGATACCGGGAGCGGCTGTTGTCCGCTTTGCAGTTGCGGCCGTAGCTCCTCGAGCACCTGCCCTACAATGGCATCCGTATCGACGGGCTCCGGAGTCGCGGAGGTTGCCGCCACGCAGGCGGCCAGCAAGAGGATCAGAATCGGGATGAGAAAGGCAAGGCGAATTCGTTTCATCGGTCAAACCAAGGGCATGTGGATGTCACACAGGCGCCTGGCATGTACATGCCAGGCGCCCGGTGCTTGGTGAGGGAATGCGCGTCAGGTCAGAGCATTTCCCGGAGGAGAGAGGCAATCATCAGAGGCTTGAGGAAGAGGAGGTATTACCGGGAAGGCGGGAGGGAGCAAAGCCGCCATGACCGTGGAAACCGCGCATTCCGAAGCCATCGTGCCGGCCTGGGCCTCCGAAGCCCTTCAGGCAGGGGCCGCCGAAACCGGGGCCAACGTCGCTCAGGATCTGATCGGCCTGCTCCTGGGTGATGACGCCGGCCTCAACGGCCTTCTGTACGGCGTCTTCGTAGAGCGAGCGGATGCTGTCCTGGAAACCCTGCTCCTGCAAGTAGTCGCGCAGGGCCTGTCGTGCTTTGATTTGGTCGGCCTGTTCTTGCGTGATGCGGCCGGCATCGACGGCGTCCTGCAGGGCTGCGTCACGGGCGGCCTGTTGGGCGGCCTGCAGTTCGTCCACCGAGATGCCCAAGGCGTCGGCCAGCAGGGAGTCCATGTCGATGGTGCCGCCGAAGAAGCCGAAGCGGCCCATCTTGCCGAAGGGAAGCCCTCGCGCTTTCAGCCAGTCGGCCTGGGCCTGTGTGATCAGACCCTGCTCTAGCGCCTGGTCGATGGCCGCCTCGTTAGCTTTCTGGTAAGCGGCCTGGAGCTCGGCGCTGGTAATGCCCAGGGCTTCGGCCAGGTAGTCGGTCTGGCCTGTGCCGGGTACCGGGTCTCGCTGGCCAAAGCGACCCCAGCCGCCACCGTGAGCCGAGGCGGTTGCGGGGAGCACGGCGGTGAGCGTCAGGGCGATGACCGCGATGGCTGCCGTGCCGGCGATGATGCGTAACCATTTCTTGTTCATATGCAGATTCTCCTTCATGTTGAGGGGGATGATTGGTGAATTGGTGGTGCACCAGTGAGAGGTTACGGCCTCAGTATAGTGCGACCGCGGCCGCCAATGGTTCAGGAATTATGAAGATTGTGCGGCGGAAGATGGCAGGGGTGGCAACGAATAGGCGGAACGCCGCGTTCGCGCGGGGCGGCAAGCGCCGGCCCCTGGAATTCCGCTCTGCCCTTATCATCTGCTAAGATGCAGGCCACATGTCCTGCGCGAACAAAGGAGACGCCACAGGCTTGCGCAACCATGTCCAACAATTGTCACTCGCAGCACCCTATGAACACACGGCGCACGGCACAGCCCCTGATCTTCGTCTTGGTCGGCCTCACGTGGTTGCTCGCGGCCTGCTCGATACCCGTGCCCGACCTATCCACCCGGACGGCTTCTACCC